>NZ_JADBTR010000089.1:0-9771 GCF_020246065.1 Microcystis sp. M144S2 | reverse complement strand
TGTTGGATAAGGCTTTTAGACTTTTTTGACCTCAAAAAGTGCCGACCATTGGAGGGATCGGGGGTAAAATTCAGGTACTTTTTCCCTGAAAATTAGGTAACTGACTACCTCAAAATCGGTAAAACCCTACACCCCACACCCCACACCCGTTCGGCTGAGCTCACGGCCGAAGCCCACACCCTGCCCCCACCAACAAACTTTTTCAGCAGACCCTAACTAAAACCAGAAACTTTGTGCCTCCCAAGTATGAGAATTGCTGATTTTGTGAAAGCCCGTGACTTCATAAAGCCAAATGAAAAGGTAGTCGTTATCTTTACAGAGGGAAAACACTTTGTTCTCCACGATGACAACACTGGTTCAACGGGTCAGTGGAAGATCGATCCCAATCGTGAAGTTGACCGTATTATTCTTTATCATCGTGATGATGAGAATAATGCGAATAATTTGTACATAGCGAACCATGCTGGTGCAGAGCCAGCAGACAGGGAAGGTCGATACGACATTCGATTAACTCATGTTCAGTACATAGGGGCAACATCCGTAAATTGGGTTGAGTTTGCTGAAGGTGGGCAAAACCCAATTCGGTATCTTCCTTGATGTAGCTTTGATTCCTGAAGGTTCTTGTCATCCACTAATAGGTAGGTGAGAACACGAGGTAAACTATAAGCGGGGGGATTGTGGCGAAAACTTATGAAGTTGACTGTAACACTTGACCGTGACGAAGATGGAGTTTGGGTTGTAGAATGCCCCAGCATTCCGGGTTGTGTCAGCCAAGGTAAAACGAGAGCAGAAGCTCTTGAAAATATCAGAGATGCAATTATCGCCTGCCTTCAAGTTCGTGCAGAACGTGGGCTACCGCTAACGATTGAAACTCACCAAGTAGAGGTAATGGCATAATCATGTCCTCTGCTCTTCCTGTTCTCAGCGGACGTGAGGTAGTCCGAGTATTTGAGACCTTCGGCTGGCAAGTTGCGCGTTAAAGTGCCAGCCATATTATCATGGTTAAGGAGGGCGAACAGGTAACACTCTCTGTTCCTGATCATCGTGAAGTGGCAAAGGGTACGCTTCGTAGTCTTATTCGTACTGCTGGAATTACGGTACAAGAATTTGTTTCTGGCATGAGATGAGCGATAAGAGAGGTCTGACAATTCGAGTGCAGCGGACGGACGAAGGCTGCTGATGCTCAGTTCAAGGTTGTCTGATGCCGCTGATTCGAGCCGTTACTTGTACTGAGCGCATTGGAAGTATCAGTTATCAGCTACTTGTTTTCCGAATTAATTGGCCGTTTTTCAGTTTATTATCAACGTCCAATAGGATCAAAATCAGTCCCTTATGCACCCACAAAAATTATCGAGTATTTGTTAACTGATCAAGGAGAAAGATTATGGTAGCCACTCCAGTCAAAACCAAAACCACGGGACAATACTACGCCACCCGCATCGATTTAGCATTAGATATCCGCAAAGCTGTGGTTGAAATCTTAAGTCAAACTCTTGCCGCTAGTTTAGACCTAAAAACTCAGGTTAAACAGGCCCACTGGAATGTAAAAGGTTTAAATTTCTACCAATTGCACAGCCTATTCGACGAAATGGCCACGGAATTAGAAGGCTATGGGGACATGGTAGCAGAACGGATTACCGCTTTAGGTGGAACCGCTTTGGGAACAGCGCGCATCGCCGCCGCTAACTCGATTCTACCGGAATATCCGGCTGATATCGTCGATGGTAGTGAACATATCCTTGCTTTAGCCGAACGTTATGCCTTATACGCCGCCCATCTTCGTTCTGCTATTGATACCACTGGCAATCAAGGGGATGCCGACACAGCAGATCTCTATACGGAAATCTCCCGGGACATCGATAAACGTCTCTGGTTCCTAGAAGCGCATCTGATTAAATCGGAAGATGTTATCGGTTAATTTATAGATGAATTTGGGGTGTGTTAACGTAGCTTAATACACCTTAAATTCTCGTAATCGGTAAACGTAGCCAATCACTTATAGTCATTTCAATTAAAATTGAGAATATCAATCCCAGAGTTCATAAGGGTTTTGAAGAATTTTGTCGGTCTAGACTGTATCAGACTTATCTGAAATGACTATAACTACTATAGTTGAAACCCGATTAAATTTTCGATCGCCTTGACCAAATCTTGATTAGTCCAATTCTGGTACAGATAAGCAGCGATCGCACATCCCCCCGCACCGACTCCTTCCTTGACGAAACCCTGTTCATAAGCTTGCAAAACCGGGTATTTAGAGTCGGAAAAGTTTAATTGTGTGGCTAATAGGGGTATTTTTCCGATCAGGCTGGCTAATCCCACCGTATCCCCTGTTTTATCTTCCGTTACCCAGCGAGTTGTGCCGACGATGATATTTTCCCAGTTAACCGGATAGGCATATTTAGTCACTAGAGCTTGAATTAGGGCAGAAACCGCCAACATTTGGGTTCCTCCGGCGAGAAGTACCCCACCCTGCCCACTGGCGGCGATCGCCATGCCAGCGACGAAAATCTGCTGAGGATCGCCTAGGGCGGCGATTACCTCAAAAGGATCAAAAATTTCTTTTCGGGCTAATCCCTGCTCAACTATTGCCCATTTCTGAGCATGATTGCACTGGGGATGGCTACTGTTAACTTTGCCGTTGGCTTGATAACCCAATCCGGTGAGGATGGCGAGGGCGGTGGTGGTGCCACCGACCACACACTCGCCGATAATTAGATAACTAGACTGGCGGGCTAGTTTTTCGCCCCAGGTTAGTCCTTGGGCGAACAGGCGTTTTACTATGGGGAGATCTAGGGCGCGGCCGGTGGAGAGACAACGGGCCGGTTGTCCCCCCAGTTCGATATAATCGACGGCCGGGGGCAAGGGTAAACCGGCGTTAAAAACGAGGACGGGAATGGCTAATTTTTCCACCACGGCGCGGGTAATATAGGCGGGGGAGGCTCCCACCGTTAGGGGGGGTAAGGGATAACGGGGATGGGGTGAAACTCCTTTAACGATAAATTCGGCATCGGCGATCGCTGTGTATTTTCTATCTTCCGGGGTGGCGCCGGCGGTGGAGATTCCGGGGATTAATCCTGTCTCGGTAAAACCTAAAACTAGGGCAAATATCGGAGAAGATTTTTGATGGCGCTGTAACCAATTTTGCCCCCGTTCGATTTCCGTGTAAATTTTAATCATCTGTGATTTTCTTGATTATGTCTCCCCTGTCTTCTGCAATTATCGATACTTGGCGACGTTTTTACCGAGATCCCCTGGCAACAATAGGAGCGATCGCATTAATTATAATTATTCTTGCCGTCCTATTCGGTCCGATTTTTTATCGGGTCCCCATCGATACCATTGATTTTAGTCAAACCACTGCTCCCCCTAGTTTAAAACATCTTTTCGGCACTAATGATCTGGGACAGGATCAATTGGCGAGGATTTTGGTGGGGGGTCGAATTTCCCTAGCGGTGGGCATTGCTGCTATGATAGTCGCGATTATTCTAGGGACAGCGATCGGGGCTATTTCTGGGTTTTACGGGGGCGCAATCGATGGTTTGTTGATGCGATTAACGGATTTATTCCTATCTTTGCCCCAATTGCCCCTACTTTTACTGATTGTCTATCTATTTCGCGATAGTATCAAGAAAATCGCCGGACCGGAAACGGGTATTTTTATCCTCGTGGTTTTAGTAATCGGGGGTTTAAATTGGATGTCGGTAGCCCGATTGGTGCGGGGAAATTTCTTAAAATTACGAGAGATGGAATTTATCTCGGCTGCGATTGCTTTGGGGGCCACTCCTTTCCGTTTAATCTGGGTGCATTTATTGCCTAATGTTTTGGGAATGATTATCGTGGCGGCTACTTTAGCGGTGGGTAATGCGATTATTACCGAGTCAACCCTGAGTTTTTTGGGTTTGGGTTTCCCCCCCGATGTGCCGACTTGGGGACAAATGTTATTTAAAGCTAAAGATTACTTGACAACTGCCCCCCACTTGGTCATTTTTCCGGCTCTGGCTATCGTGATCACGGTGTTAAGTATTAATTTTATCGGTGATGGTTTACGCGATGTCTTTGATCCTAATGTTTAAGGAATTGTGGAAGTGGATAATTGCCGAAAATTACCCAGAACCTCTATGATGATCAGTAGCGATGGTGAGGAAATAAATACTGTGAGTAGCGTAACTGTCATTAGCGATCAGAAGTTTGACCAAGAGGTTTTTGAGGTCGAAAAACCCGTTTTAGTCTATTTTTGGGCGAGTTGGTGCGGTCCGTGTCGTTTGGTATCCCCCTCGATCGATTGGGTGGCGAAAACCTACGACGAACGGCTAAAAGTAGTTAAACTAGAGGTGGACCCTAACCCCAACTCGGTGGCTAAATGTGATGTGAAAGGTGTTCCCGCTTTACGCATCTTTAAAGATAAAAAACTTATTGCCACTCATGAAGGGGCGATCGGCAAACAACAATTACAATCTTTTATCGATACCTATGTCAGCTAATTAGGTATCTGTGGTTATGAATAACTTAACCCTAGCACACCGCTTACAGGCACTCCAATCCAACGTTTTTGCCGATATGGATCGGGCAAAAGCTGCCAGTAGAGAAGCGGGTAATACCATTATCGATCTTTCGCTCGGTTCCTCCGATCTTGGGGCTGCTCCCCACGTTATCGATGCTATAGAGCGATCTCTCCACGATCCTCACACCCACGGCTATTTACTCCATAATGGGACCAGAGACTTCCGAATAACTGCCGCTAACTGGTATAGCGATCGCTTTGGTGTTCCCATCGATGCGGAAACGGAGGTTTTACCCCTAATTGGTTCTCAGGAAGGCACGGCCCATCTACCTTTGGCCATTCTCAACCCCGGGGATTTTGCCCTGCTCCTCGATCCAGGTTATCCCTCCCATTTGGGCGGTGTTGCCCTTGCTGGCGGTCAAATGTACGGAATGCCAATTTTGGCAAAAAATGACTTTCTGCCGGTTTTAGAGGACATTCCTGAGGCAGTGCTGGCACAATCGAAGCTGATGGTCTTGAGTTATCCCCATAATCCCACTACAGCGATCGCACCTTTGGCATTTTTCCAAAAAGCGGTTGATTTTTGCCGTCAGCATAATTTAGTTTTAATCCACGATTTTCCCTATCTAGACATCTTTTTTGCGGGAACATCGCCCCCCCCGTCAATTTTACAGGCCGATCGAGCTAAAACTAATTCGATCGAGTTTTTTACCTTTTCTAAGTCCTATAATATGGGCGGTTTTCGCATCGGTTTCGCCATTGGCAACCCGCAGTTAATTATGGCTTTGCGACAGATTAAAGCTATGGTTGATTTTAATCAGTATTTGGGCATCCTTAACGGTGCGATCGCTGCTTTAACCGGTAATCAAGATTCAGTCAAGGAAACCGTCGCTATCTTCCAAAAACGTCGGGATGTGTTTATTAATGCCCTAAATCGCATCGGTTGGCCTGTTTCCACTCCGGCCGCCACTATGTACGTTTGGGCGAAAATTCCCCCCAGTTGGCCGGGTAATTCCGTCGATTTTTGTCGGCAATTGGTGGCCCAAACTGGTGTCGCGGTCTCTCCCGGTTCCGGTTTTGGTAAGGGTGGTGAGGGTTATGTGCGTTTTGCCTTAGTTCACGATCCCGATATTCTAGAGGCTGCCGTGGAGAAAATTGGGGCTTTTTTGGGATCAAATCGACATTTAACCTGATTTTGTCCTAAAGTGAAACCCTGATTTTACAATTTAGCTTAAGTTAAGGCACACAGCTTATGCTCGATCCCGTCGTTAATGCGGCCCGGATACTTTGGGAGTTTTATAACGTCCATAAAGATCCGGTGAACCTACTCTTAACCACCGCCTTTTCCGGCTTTGGCTTGACGGGGCTGAATTGGTGGCGCGAAAAACAGCAAAAACGGCGCCGCGCAAGAATCGCAGGCGATAGCTTGCCCTTTAGAGTCGTGCGTCCAAACCAGGATGTATTTCCCGCGATCTTTGGACGGGAGAGGGCAGAATATCTCTATCCTAGCCTGATTGACTGGGATATTCCCCTTCAAGATCGGGAACTGGATATCAACCATTTAGCTGAAATAATAAGGTTATTAAATGATGACCAGTGGGTGATCATTACGGGTCCGGCTGGGATCGGTAAAACTAGAGAGATGGCGGAAGTCGCCCTTCGTTTCATCCGTCGGGGTTGGACGGTAATGGTATTCACTGGTACGTTGGAGGGAGATCAATTTCCTCGAGAACAGTTTCTAGATGTGCGAAGAAATGTGCTTTTTATATTTGACGATTTGCATATTCAAATGAGGCGCAGTGAACCGACTCGGGAAAATCGAGCTACAGAAGAGCAATCCTTGCCGACCGACCGACCGTTACAAGAACGATTATTGGCGGCGCTGGATCATTGCGATAGCGTTCATATTCCCGATACGCGGATCAAGGTTTTGGCGACCGCTAGAGATGAAACCGTCAGCGATGATCCCAGATTGGTTAGCCCATGGGAGATGTTGCAATGGGAGCGATACCCCCTCTGGCGCCGGTTTACGCGCTATCGATTACCCAGACCGGAAAATCAGGCGGCTGCGTCCTGGTTAGTGAATGTGTCGAATCGAACGGGAATTCAACTGGAATGCCCCCCGGAAGAGATCGCACAGCGTAACGACGGAACATTTCAAAATCTGGTGAACAATTTTGAAATTTTGCTGGCTGGCGACAGTCAGGAGGGTCGTTCTTTGTCCCTAAGTCGAGAAAATTTTAAGGATACTCTCCGGGGATCTTGGAAAAAGTGTTATCAAGACGCGTTTAAGTTAGAGCCTTTGGCTAAAGAGTTATACGACGCGGTGGATTTATTACAACAGGCGAATATCCCCCTAAAGGCGTTTGTGGTGGAGCGAGTCGCGTTGATGTTAGTCCGGGGAAATCGCTGGCAAAAAGTTCGCTATCAGTGGCGGATTAAAAAGGCCTTAGAAAAATTAGAAGCGAGGGAGGGAATTTTATCCCCCCGTGATGGGCAGATCGAGGGAAAGGGGGAGTTACTGAGTCTAGAGGATTATTTGGAAAAGCTACTCGGGTTATTTTTAGCCCTGTTAGACCGATTTCCCCTCGAGGTCAAAGAGGCGCTGGATAAAGTGAGCAATAAGTTGTACGATAAGCAAAACTATACAGAATCGTTGCGGGGCTATGATGCTCTAGTTAAATATTTTCCTAAGGATGAAAATTTTCAATTGATGCGGGGAAACAATTTATATTATCTGGTTAGATATGCAGATGCTCTGGATTGTTTTAATCAGGCTACTGAAATTAAGCCAGATTATTTTCGTGCTTGGACAAACAAAGGATTGATAATACAAAAAATAGATGTGTTGGAGGGAGTGGAAAAAGAAGCCACCGCTCTTGAATATTATGACCGAGCCTTGGCAATTAATCCTGATGACGCTCTCACGCTTGTAAACAAAGGTTTATTGCTAGGAGAATTGGGTAAAAAGGAAGAGGCGCTAGAGCTTTATAAACAGGCGATCAATAATGATCCTAACTACTATAGGGCTTACTATGCTCAAGGTTTGGAGTTTAGCGAGATGAATAGATACGAAGAGTCAATTTCAGCTTACGCACAAGCTATTGAAGTCAAGCCTGATTTTGTGGCGGCTTGGGTGGGTAAAGGTAATCAACTAGCGAATTTAGGAAGATATGAAGAGGCGCTATCTGCTTACGAGGAAGCCATTCGATTGAAACCTGATGATGAAGCCGCTTGGCTTAATAAAGGAAATCAACTAGCGAATTTAGGAAGATATGAAGAGGCGCTATCTGCTTACCAAGAAGCTATACGATTGAAACCTGATTATGAAGCCGCTTGGCATAATAAAGGCAACCAACTAGCAAATTTAGGAAGATATGAAGAGGCGCTGTCTGCTTACGAGGAAGCTATACGATTGAAACCCGATTATGATTACGCTTGGAATGGGAAAGGAAATCAATTAGCAAATTTAGGTAGGTATGAAGAGGCGCTGTCTGCTTATGAAGAAGCCATTCGATTGAAACCTGATTATGAAGCCGCTTGGCTTAATAAAGGAAATCAACTAGCGAATTTAGGGAGGTATGAAGAGGCGCTGTCTGCTTACGAGGAAGCCATTCGATTGAAACCTGATTATGAAGCCGCTTGGCTTGGTAAAGGAAATCAACTAGCGAATTTAGGAAGATATGAAGAGGCGCTGTCTGCTTACGAGGAAGCTATACGATTGAAACCTGATGAAGCCGCTTGGCTTGGTAAAGGAAATCAACTAGCGAATTTAGGAAGATATGAAGAGGCGCTGTCTGCTTATGAAGAAGCCATTCGATTGAAACCTGATGAAGCCGCTTGGCATAATAAAGGCAACCAACTAGCAAATTTAGGAAGATATGAAGAGGCGCTGTCTGCTTACGAGGAAGCTATACGATTGAAACCTGATTATGATTACGCTTGGAATGGGAAAGGAAATCAATTAGCAAATTTAGGTAGGTATGAAGAGGCGCTGTCTGCTTACGAGGAAGCTATTCGATTGAAACCTGATTATGAAACCGCTTGGTTTTGTAAAGGTAGTCAATTAGGGAATTTAGAGAGGTATGAAGAGGCGATCGCCGCCTATGATGAAGCAATTAAGCTTAAAGCGGACTACATTGAAGCAATCTTCAATAAAGCAATGCTTTTAAAAGAATTAGGTCATCAAGATATTGCAAACCAGCAATTCCATTTAATTGTTGAAACTTGTCAGCAGTATAAAAACAAAGACAATCAAACAATTGATTTTTGGAATGTCTATGCCGCTTCTCTAACTTGCTTAGGACAATATGAGGAAGTAGAACAAATTTTACAAAAAGCCCTAGCCATTAATCCAAACCACCCTAATACAAACTACAACCTAGCCTGCTACTACGCTATTCAGGATAATATTCCTTTAGCGGTCGAATATCTCGCCAAGGCGATTCAATTAAGACCCAGTGATAGAGAACAGGCGAAAAAAGATTCTGACTTCGATAAAATTCGTCAAGACCCCCGATTTATCGAGCTTATTTCGGATAATTTCTAAATTGTCAACCTTCTCGCTCATTTTCTTCGAGAATTTCTTGATAGATGACGGATTCTCCCATAATCCTACTCCGAAAGATATTTCTGATCTTCTCTCGGTTGTAATTGCTCGATCGCGTCGGGGGACAAATCGGTAAATCGGGCGATTTCTGTGATAGAAAAACCAGCAGATAGCATTTTTAGGGCAATTTGTCGGGCTTTTTCTTCTTTACCTTCTTGTCGTCCTTCTTGTCGTCCTTTTTGTAGTCCCTTTTCCTCGCCTTCCTCTAAAATATCTTGATAGATGACGGATTCTCTCATAATGTCACTCCGAAGAATATTTTTAATCGTCTCTCGATTGTAATTCCTCGATAGTTGCGGGGGATAAATCGGTAAATTGGGCGATTTCTGGGACAGAAAAGCCAGCAGATAGCATTTTTAGGGCAATTTGTCGGGCTTTTTCTTCTTTACCTTCTTGTCGTCCTTCTTGCAGTCCTTCTTGTCGTCCTTCTTGTCGTCCTTTTTGTAGTCCCTTTTCCTCGCCTTCCTCTAAAATATCTTGATAGATGACGGATTCTCTCATAATGTCACTCCGAAGGATTTTTTTGATCGTCTCTCGATTTAATACTAACCCGGCGAGAATACTGGTAGCGGCAGCGAGATTGCTTTGCACCTGTTTTTGGGAGATAGTTTCTAGAGAACGGGACACCTGACTTAACACCTGTTCGGGATCATCGGTA
>NZ_JADBTR010000088.1:0-9816 GCF_020246065.1 Microcystis sp. M144S2 | reverse complement strand
GTAATTCTTGGGCTGCCCATTTCTCCATTTTTTTGCTTACCTCCACCTTGATTCCTTCTTTCAAAACTATACCTATCAATCGTTTCCCCTTTTTTTAAGTTTCTTCTCTTTTTGTTAAGAAAGATCCGACTAATGGATAGCCTTATCAAGGGGGGCATCTGATAATTTTTAACGCCTACCTACTTATACTAAATCCGTTGAGTAACGCACAGAAAACGGGTTTCTCCGAGAAACCCGTTTTCTACTCATGCACTCATGCAAAAAGAAGCGCATCGTGGTCAGTGAGTTGCTCGAACTGCCTGCGCTCAAAATTTAATTTTCTTAAGTCTATCTAGCAATCCCCAACTAATCAAGGATTACTCAGGATACTGACCCGGACTTTTTCGCCATTTTGCAAAGGTTTACTACTATTAACGACGAAACGCTCCCCCGGTTCCAGTCCGGTGATAATTTCTACTTGACCGTCAAGCGCTTGACCGAGACGAACGGGACGTTTTTGCACTTGCGAGTTAGACTCGGAAAGGACGAAAATGGCTGGGGATTCCCCCTGACTGACAATTGCTGTTTCGGGGACAATCACCTGAGGGGCAGAATTATTATTAAACCGCACCCGGGCCAATAATCCCCCTTTAATTAAACCATCCCCATTGGGTAGAGTAATCTCCACGGGAATCCGCCGGGCCGTGCCTTGGCTGAGGGGAAAAATCCTGTTGATGCGACCGGAAAAATTTCTCTCACCGAAAGCATCAAGGCTGACATTAACCGTTTGTCCTAAATTAATCGTTTTTAAATCCAATTCTGATAATAATACTACTACCTTGACCTGTTGAAAATCACCAATTTTGAGGACTTCATCGCCGATACTGACTAAATCCCCCGGCTCTTTCAGTTTTTCGATAACTATCCCCGTCGCTGGTGATTTAAGAATAGCGTAGGCCTGACGTTGTTGTTCCTGAGCGATGACCGATTTTTGGGCGGCAATTCTGCCGATAATTGCCGCCACCACCTGTTCCTCGACTTTAATTCTCGATCTCGCGCTATTAACGGCTTTTAAAGCCACTGCCGCCGTGGTTTGGGCTGTTTCACCCTGTTGTAGGGGAATCGCCCCTTCTAGGGCTAATTTTTGCAGGCGCTCGCCATCATTTTTGGCCTGTTGGTATTGTAGTTGTAGGCGCTCCACTTCAATTTCAGCGTTACTGACTTCAATTCTCGCCCGGGCTAATTCTGCTTCTAGGGCCGACAGGGCGGCTTTTTCTTGCCGGACAACGGTGGCAAGGAGACGATCATCAACATGAGCGAGGATTTGTCCTAATTGCACCTCATCTCCCACATCGACGACGAGATTAAGTAACTGACCGGTGGCTTGCGATCGCAGAGAAACGACTTTTAAAGGTCGGGTAGTTCCCGTGTAATCGAGATTGCGTCCGATGGTTGCCAGTTTAGCGGTGGTGACGTTGACGGTAGTAGTACGGGCCGCTGGTGGCGGTGGTTGGGTTTCGCTCTTGGGAGAACAACTCGCGCTTAAGGATAAGATAACCAGAGCGGAAAGGATAATCGGAGTCGATCCCATGGCGATAATCTTGGTAGAAAGCTGCTTTTGAGTCGATGGTCGCTTATTCTTCGTCCCAAGCTTCTACCGCTATCACTTCGCTGAGAGGGTCTTGCATGGAGAAACCGAAATCGAGCAACTCCTGCTTCCAGTATGCCCACTCATCTCCGTATAAAAGAGCGAGTTTCCAGATACTATCGCTAGGTTTGACTACTTTTGCATCTATCCACTTGCTAGCCTTGCGTTGAAACTTCACCATCGGGTGAGCTACAGCTTGTTTGGTCATAAATTCAATTGCTATGAATACTTCAGATTTTGCGCTTCCCGACTAAACTAACTCAAGACTAAGACTTTTGCCATTACAAAGGAGCGAGAAGCGCGTTTATTAACTTATTTGTACACCAGATCTCTGGTTTTAGGCAAGTCTTTTTAACCAAAAGTACGGTAATTACTACTATAGGTTAGTATAACCGGAAGCCACAATCATAGAACCGATGCCTCGATCGGTGAAAATTTCCAGTAAAAGGGCGTGGGGAAGACGACCATCGATAATATGAGCGGCCTGAACTCCCTGAGCCAGCGATCGCACACAGCAGCCAACTTTGGGAATCATCCCGCCGGCAACGATACCTTTTTGAATCAACTCCCGGGCCTGTTGGATATCCAATTTAGCCAATAAAGTGGAAGGATCCTTGTAATTCTCTAAAATTCCGGCTGTATCGGTCATCAAAATCAGTTTAGCTGCCCCTAGAGCCGCCGCTATTTCTCCGGCTACCGTATCGGCATTGATATTATGAGCTTGGCCGGTTTCATCGGCGGCCACACTGGAAATCACGGGAATATAGCCACTATTGACCAAGGATTCGACGAGGCTAGTATCGACACTGCTGACTTCTCCCACAAAACCAATGCCCTCTTTACCCACGGGACGAGCAGTGATCAGATTACCATCCTTACCGCATAATCCTACCGCTTTACCGCCGGCTTGATTGATCAGGGCAACAATTTCTTTATTGACGCGTCCCACTAGCACCATTTCTACCACATCCATGGTGGCGGCATCGGTGACGCGTAAACCGTCTTTAAATTGGGGTTCAATGCCTAATTTATCCAGCCAACTATTGATTTCTGGACCGCCGCCGTGGACAATAACGGGACGAACTCCCACACAGGAGAGAAAAACGATATCTCGCATGACCGTGTCTTTGATATCGCTGTTATTCATGGCCGCGCCACCGTATTTAACCACTACGGTGCGACCGCGAAATTCTTGAATATAGGGTAGGGCTTCGCTGAGGATTTTCACCCGTTGGGCATCGTTTTCCTGGATATTATTATTCATGGGTTTTTTTACTCGTCTGATTCAGTGATCAGTTTAGCGGTTTCAGGTTTGACAAAAACTGTTCACCTTGAACGGATTTCTAGAAAGTCTTAGAGTTGCCGAATTTTTCGACGCAACGGACAAAAATCTCGACTCCCATGGTTAACACCGATTCATCAAAATCAAAACGGGGATGATGGTGGGGATAGGCTAATCCTAATTCGGGATTGGCGGATCCCAAGAAGAAATAACAGCCCGGTACTTCCTGTAAAAAGAAGGACATATCTTCCCCTCCCAGGGTTTGACATTCGGGAACGATTCCGGCTGGGGTTTCCACCACTTGTGCGGCGATTGCTCGCACTAATTCCGCCATCTGATCATGATTGATTACCGGGGGATACAATTGCCAGTAATCGAATTGATAACTAGCCCCCTGACTTTGACAGATGCCCGCGATGATTTCTTCCATCCGTTGTCGGAAATAGCTCCCTAACTGGGGATTGAAATAGCGCACCGTGCCACTGAGATTAGCACTATCGGCGATCACGTTTCTAGCGGTTCCCGCCGCTAATTTGCCCACAGTCACCACGGCAGCATCGAGGGGGTTGAGGTTGCGGGCGACGATGGTTTGCAGGGCGTTGACGATTTGGGCCGCCACCAGTAGTGAATCGACGGTTTGATGGGGAATTGCCCCGTGGCCGCCCCGGCCTTGTATCTGGAGATCGAAACATTCCACCGCCGCCATTAAGGGACCATTTTTCACGCCCACTGTCCCTAAGGGCAGATTATTCCAGAGATGCAGCCCGATAATTCCCTCCACGTCGGGATTTTTCAGCACTCCCGCTTCGATCATCGGTTTCGCCCCCCCCGGCCCCTCTTCGGCGGGTTGGAAAATAATTTTTACGATTCCCTTGACATCGTGACGGTTTTGTGCTAGGTAAACTGCTGTGCCGAGGGCGATCGCTGTGTGACCATCGTGACCACAGGCGTGCATCTGGCCGGGATGTTGGGAACGATAGGGGACTTGGTTTTCTTCGGCGATCGGTAGTGCATCCATATCGGCCCGCAGGGCTAAAACTGGCCCCGGTTGACTGCCTGCGATGGTGGCGACAATTCCGGTGCCGGCGATGCCGGTTTGATGGTCAATTCCGTATTTAGTCAGGGTTTGACTGATTAAGGAGCCGGTGAGGTGTTCTTGAAAGCCTAGTTCTGGTTTTTGGTGTATTTGTCGGCGCCAGTGGACCAATTGCGGCTGCAGGGAACGAATAGCAAGGCGAATTTGAGGGCAATTTAAGCTATTGGGAACGGGAAAGGAGGAAATCATCGGGTTCGGACGGCTCGGCTAGATTTTTTGATCACCGGTTTCTAGTTTAACTTCAGGAGACACAGGAGGCAGGAGATAGGAGACAGGAGACAGCTTTGTTCTCCCCACACCCCACACCCCACACCCCACACCCCACACCCCACACCCTACACCCTACACCCCTCTTTACAAAACTTCATCTTGTTGGAGGGCTGGAAAGGTCGATCCTTGGGTAATAGGGGAAGGGAAAGCGGGAAAATATTAAAAAAAACTTAAAATTTTTATCTTGCTGCCCTTTATACCCTTAAAGCCTTGCTGTCTTTGATTTCCCGACGGTGAGAGGCTTTGAGCCATGTCAGGAATTGATGACCAAATTGATCGAGTCATTGTTAAGTGACCGTTACAAAAAAACAGCAAAAAACTTAATAATATGTAACAAACAAAGTTTCGACAGCAGTGTATAAATTTAATTTGAGGGGCCAAGATAACAGACAAAAGTTAAGCTGGATACTTGTTTAACCTCCTTAAGTGATTTATGAGAGAGCCGTGAAGTTTTTTCAGGTTTCTTAAAGTAAATCGCAACAATCACGGTCAAGGCTCGTCCAGACTCACCGTGAAATCCCTTAAGAGGGAAAACCTTTTAATTGCAAGCAAATCCCATTTAAATTTAGGAGATTGTGACAATGTTTGACGCATTCACCCGGGTAGTATCCCAAGCTGATGCTCGTGGCGAATATTTAAGCTCTTCGCAACTAGACGCTCTCAGCGCCATGGTTGCCGACAGCAACAAACGGATGGACTCTGTTAACCGGATCACCAGTAACGCTTCCACCATCGTTGCCAACGCCGCTCGTAGCCTGTTCGCTGAACAGCCCCAACTGATCACCCCCGGTGGTAATGCCTACACCAGCCGTCGTATGGCCGCTTGCTTACGCGACATGGAAATCATCTTGCGCTATGTTACCTACGCTACCTTCGCTGGCGACGGCAGTGTTCTCGATGATCGTTGCTTAAATGGTCTTCGCGAAACCTATGTAGCTTTAGGAGTACCTGGAGCTTCCGTAGCCGCTGGCGTAAGCAAAATGAAAGAAGCTGCTTTGTCCATCGCTAACGATCGCAACGGTGTCACCCCCGGCGATTGCAGTGCTTTAATGTCTGAAATTGCCAGCTACTTCGACCGCGCCGCCGCTGCTGTCGCCTAGTCCCTGGGGCTAGTCTCAATTAAACCGTAGGAAACTTATTGCAAGATTATTGGGAGATACCAAACAATGAAAACCCCCCTTACCGAAGCCGTAGCAGCCGCTGATTCTCAAGGTCGTTTCTTAAGCAGCACCGAAATCCAAGTTGCTTTCGGTCGTTTTCGTCAAGCTTCTGCCAGCCTCACCGCCGCTAAAGCGTTGACCGAAAAAGCCAGTTCTTTGATCTCTGGCGCTGCTCAAGCTGTGTACAACAAGTACCCCTACACCACCCAAATGCAAGGGGCTAACTTTGCGGCGGACCAACGCGGTAAAGAAAAATGCGCTCGTGACATCGGTTACTACCTCCGCATGGTGACCTACTGCTTAGTTGCTGGTGGAACCGGTCCGATGGACGAGTACCTCATCGCTGGTATCGACGAAATCAACCGCACCTTCGACCTGTCTCCTAGCTGGTACATCGAAGCTCTCAAATACATCAAAGCCAACCATGGTTTAAGTGGCGACCCTGCGGTAGAAGCCAACTCCTATATCGACTACGCTATCAACGCTCTCAGCTAGTCCAATCGAAAAAACTGCTGGTCTGGAAAGACAGGAGGTTGTTAGCAAAAGGGTTAGCAATCACCTGTTCTTCCAGACCTTGTTATATCCATCGTCAAGGCGGCCAGGTAATCGAACTGATCCTCCCCTAGTTTTGAGGGGTCAGAAAATGATCATTTTTTTGTAGGAGAACTTTAGTGGCAATTACTACCTCAGCTTCCCGTTTAGGGACAACCGCTTTTAGCGAGGTTGCTCCCGTGGAATTACGTCCCGATTGGTCCCGTGACGACGCACAGGCGGTTATTCGCGCCGTCTATCGTCAGGTGCTAGGCAATGACTATATCATGCGTTCCGAGCGCCTTACCAGTGCCGAATCCTTACTCTGCAACGGTTCGATCACCGTGCGGGAATTCGTCCGCGCCGTGGCCAAATCGGAACTGTATAAGAACAAATTCTTCTACGGTAACTTCCAAACCCGCGTCATCGAACTTAATATCAAACATCTTTTAGGTCGCGCTCCCTACGATGAGTCGGAAGTGGTCTATCACCTCGATCTCTATGAAAACAAAGGATTCGAGGCCGATATCGACTCCTATATCGATTCCGCCGAATATACCGAAAACTTCGGTGATAGCATCGTTCCCTACTATCGTGGTTTTGCCAGCCAACCCGGTCAAAAAACCGTGGGATTTACCCGGATGTTCCAACTCTATCGCGGTTATGCCAACAGCGATCGCTCTCAGATTGCCGGCAAAACCTCCCGTTTAGCGGTGGAATTAGCCCAAAATGGTGCTTCGGCAGTAGTCGGTCCCTCCGGTGGCAGCGATGGTTGGGCCTATCGTCCCTCCGGTCAACGCAACACCCCCAGTAAAGCTCTTGGTGGTAGTGTGGCCTATGGTGATGTGGGTAAGCTCTATCGCGTGGAAATTGCCGCCATCAGCAAACCGGGTTATCCCAGTGTCCGTCGCAGTAGCAAAGCAATTATCGTCCCCTTTGAACAGTTAAATAACACCCTGCAACAGATCAACCGTCTCGGTGGCAAAGTTGCCAGCATCACCCCCGCTAGTTTGAACTAATTTTCTAGCTTAAGATAGCTAAAAGTCTCCCGGGCAGCCGTCAGGTTCACCGGGAGACTTCTTTCTAGGGAACTGGCAGAAATTGACCCTCAGCAGATCGAGCAAACCTGTAGAATGAAAATAGTTCTATCGTTTTAATGCCTGTGACTGTCACTTCGATCGCTTTTGACTCTATCGATACTGCCTTAGCGGAAATCAAAGCTGGACGGGCTATTGTAGTAGTTGATGATGAGAATCGCGAAAATGAAGGAGATCTAATCTGTGCGGCCCAATTTGCCACCCCCGATCTGATTAACTTCATGGCAGTGCAAGCTCGCGGTTTAATCTGTCTGGCAATGACGGGAGAGCGTCTTGATGCTCTCGAATTACCCTTGATGGTGACAAAAAACACCGATAGCAATCAAACTGCTTTTACCGTTAGCATCGATGCCGCTCCCCATTTAGGGGTTAAAACTGGCATTTCGGCAGAAGATCGGGCGAAAACCGTGCAAGTTGCCATTAATCCGGTCACTCGTCCCGACGATCTCACTCGTCCCGGTCATGTCTTCCCGATTCGTGCTAAAGCTGGTGGAGTCTTAAAACGCGCCGGTCATACGGAGGCAGCCGTGGATCTAGCTCGGTTAGCCGGGTTGTATCCGGCGGGAGTTATCTGTGAGATCCAAAATCCCGATGGTTCCATGGCCCGTTTACCGCAACTATTTGAATACGCTCGTCAACATAATCTAAGGTTAATCAGCATTGCCGATCTGATCAGTTATCGCTTAAAACACGATCGCTTTGTCCATCGGGAAACGGTCTGTAATTTTCCTAGTCAATTCGGCACTTTTCAGCTTTATGCCTACCGAAATTTATTAGATCAAACCGAACACATCGCTATTGTGAAAGGCGATCCCGCTCTCTTTGGTGATCAACCTGTAATGGTACGAATGCACTCAGAATGTCTGACCGGGGATGCTTTGGGCTCCTTGCGTTGCGATTGTCGGCAACAGTTACAAGCTGCCTTAAAAATGATCGAAAACAACGGTTTAGGGGTGGTGGTTTACCTGCGACAGGAAGGCAGGGGAATTGGCTTAATTAATAAGCTAAAAGCCTATTCTTTACAGGATATGGGACTAGATACGGTGGAAGCCAACGAAAGGTTAGGATTTCCCGCCGATTTGCGCGATTACGGCATGGGAGCGCAAATGCTCAACGATTTGGGGGTGAGAAATATTCGTTTAATTACCAATAATCCGCGTAAAATTGCCGGATTAAAAGGCTATGGTTTGGAAATAGTCGAGCGAGTACCTTTGCTGATCGAGGCTAATGATTATAATTCCAATTATCTGGCCACAAAAGCGGAAAAGTTAGGACATCTATTCTTACAAACCTATCTAGTCACCATCGCTCTCAGTTGGGGGGAAAATCCGCCGTCAATTTCCCAAAGATATCATCAATTAGAGAAATTACGGCAGTTAAGTCGCGCTAATCAATTATCTCTCCAAGAAGAAACCCGACCGGTAGCCAATGCCCTTTTTGATCGCGCCCCTTTGATTGTACATTTAGGTTTAGATATTCGTCAGGGTGTCAGCAGTAATTGGTATAAAAATCCTTCCCATCCTTATCTTCTGGTTATTGACAAGATATTAAATGACATTAAAGATTGGTCGGAAATTGAACGCTTAGAATTTTTAATTTCCGACGGAGACGATTCGATGACGGGATTACAAATGAAACTAGATCGTCAAAAAATGTCCAATGAAGATTTATCACAATTACCACAATTAGCTACCCAAATTATCTACAGTTTTACTCGTGATTCAACAAAAAATTAGTTTTTTATGACCAGAAAAGAGCGTAACAGTTATAATTAAACAAAGCTAGTATAACGGGGAAAAACTATGACAACTCTCGACATTTTACCGGAAGTTACCTGTCCCCCCACCGATTTATGGAGTGATGAACCACCTTTGGAAAGTGATCTACATCTACAACAAATTACAATTCTGATCGGTTGTTTAGAAAGGTTATGGCAAGAAAGAAGTAATTACTATGCTTCGGGCAATCTTACCATCTACTATAACGAAGAACAACTAAAAAAACGTGATTTTTGTGGTCCTGATTTTTTTGTGGTTTTAGATACAGAAAAACGTCCCCGCAAAAGTTGGGTGGTTTGGGGAGAAGGGGGTAAATATCCCAATGTGATCGTGGAGATTCTTTCCGATTCTACGGCCAATATTGACCGCAATAAAAAGAAAATTCTCTATCAAAATACCTTTCGGACTCCTAACTATTTCTGGTTTGATCCTGAAAGTTTAGAACTGCAAGGATTTAGATTAATTGCTGGACAATATCAGGCTATTGCTGCTAATGAAAACGGCTATTTATGGAGTGAACAATTAGAACTATATTTAGGCATATTTGACCGTAAACTGCGTTATTTTACCGTCGATGGTCAATTGGTTCCCACTCCCCAAGAAGCTGAATTAGAGCAAAGACAAGCAAAGGAACAGATTCTTTTAGAAAGGGAACAGATTCTTTTAGAAAGGGAACAGGAACGACAAGCGAAGGAACAGGCTATCCTCGAAAAAGAACAAGCTATCTTGGAGAAGGAAAAATTAGCCCAAAAATTACGAGAATTGGGCATTGATCCCGAAACTATCTGATTGATCAATATCTCTAAGTAGTTAGGTGTTAAAAATTGTCAGTTTCCCCCCTTATTAAGCTGTCCTTTAGTCACATCTTTCTTAACATTTCAAACCTTTGTGGCACAAGGCTTTCAAGACTCGGTTAACAATTTGTAATATTCCTTGTTGACACCCTTACTGACAAAGAAAAAACTGAAATCAAGT
>NZ_JADBTR010000087.1:0-9535 GCF_020246065.1 Microcystis sp. M144S2 | reverse complement strand
TGGTCTTGGCTGTTTATATTTTAACCAATAAATTGCTGTATTGCAAGCATAGTGAGCTTTTAAAGATAAATTATTGTTTTATTGGTCAGCAATAATTGTCTGTTTTTTATTTAATTTTACATGACAAGTTCGGAAGAGCCTCGATTCCTTAAAATCAGGCATTGCTTCTATTATTTCATTTATGTTTTTTGAATAATAAAAATAAAATACAGAAGTGTAGTTTTTTATTTCGCTAGGAATGGTTTTACTAAGATGAATTTGTTGTGTTTCGTTGTTGGTAACTAAACATAATTGAGTTTCTTCTAACTTTATTGTTTCATTAATTCTGTACTGCGAGTAAAAATCATAAGCGATAGATTTTAATGTATCGGAATTTCCCCAAGAAATACCTTTTTCTTTGTTTTTTAATTGATAATGTATTCGTAATTTTGGAAAATCAATTACTAAATCATCTACAAAAGTTTTGAGTTGACTAAAAAATTTAGCATCAATGCCTTCTTCAACTATCTGTTTAGCTATTTCGCTCAATTTGTATATGGCAAAAAAATCCTCGTATTCTTTTCCCTTATTATTGTTGGTTCCTCCTCTATTTTTATTTTTGATATACGTTAAGGCATCTTCACCAAAAATTGTTTGAATTAATTCGTCTGTGTACATAATTTTTCAGAAAAATAAGAAATTATTTGATTATTTCATTGAATCCCAAGCCTCTAGAACTAGGCGATGGATGCTGTATTCACCGTACTTCTTTATCTTGTGGTTCTCTTGGGTTTGGTAGGTAAAATGTATTCTAAGATACATTCCTCCTAGCAAGGGGGTGGAACGAACCACAAAGACACAAAGGACACAAAGATCGATCCTATGTAAGTTAAACTTATCACACAGAACCTAAAAGAGCTATCTCGTTGTTCTTGAGGACTTAATATTAGGCATTTTCCTACTGGGAAGTGATTAGACTTCATACCAAAGGCTATCAGCAAGATTAAGTGTCCACTGTTTAAAAAATTTAGGGTATTTTGTTGACGTGATTTCTTTCCCTTCGCGAATTTTCCCCTTCCACTTTTCGATAGTTGAGGTTGGTATGCCTATCTTTTTACTTAATTGGTCATTGGTTAAGCCTTGTCGGTTGCTTACTGTACCCTCACCCGTTACTGATTCAATTGAAACAGTGTCACCCGGGACGGGACCGATCGCGACCTTGTCCGGTTCAACGATTGAGTCAGGTTCCATAGTCTCAACCGTGGCAACGGTAGGAAGGGGGGAAGTGACTGACTCATGATCAGGCTTATCTATTTCCGTATCCTCTATTTTAGATTCAATATAGTCGATCAACTTTTGATCATCCATAAAATCTAGCCTCAATGCTTCTTTAATCAAGGGTTCCATATCGGGGGTTTCCCCTTGTCTATCCTCTTTACTATCCAACTGAGAAGCGAGAGCATTTAGTCGATGCTCTAGGCTAGTGATTTTTTCCGATAATCCTTGATCACAATCATTTAGGCGATCATCAAAAGCGACTACCCAATCATTAAGCTTTTTGCTTATTTGGCCTACTCGTTCATCTATTTTTTGAGTAGTCATCTCTAATTTGTCTATCCGGTCAGTGTCTATCTGATTGTCTATCCGGTTCCCCTTACCAGTGACTAGCTTAATGTCTATCCTACCGTCTAGGCATCCTGAGATAAAATCATATAGAAGTGAGGCTGTGTCAGTGTTTTGGCTTTTTGCCAAGTCTCCAAAAGCTTGTCTTTTGTCCCCTTCGATCCTGATTGTGATTAGTTTATCGCGTGCCATAGTTGTCTATCCTTTTGTCTATCTGTCTATTCATAAGATAGCCAATTGTATAGTCATTGTCTAGCCAATAGTGGACACTTTGAGAATTGGCACTCTATCTAAAGAATTGGCACTCGATCGCATTAAATCAGATTTACCGCGTCCCGGACGTTTTCATCGGTGACTTCTAAATAAACCGATAAGGCCGCTAAGGATGAATGGCCTGAGATTCTCTGAATAGTTCGGAGGGGAACACCCCGCGCGTGCATACGGGTTAAAGCAGTTCGGCGAAAAGAATGGGTAGATACTCCCTTAATCCCCAATTTCTGGCAAGCTTGCCTAAGCGTTAGATCAGCATAGGCAGTAGTTAGGGGTTTAGTGCCGTCCCTACCGGGAAAAAGAAACTCGTTCGGAGATGCGATCGAGTCGATGTAATCATTGAGAATTATTTCAAGTCTAGGGGATATGGGAAGCGATCGCGTCCCCCTTTTCCCCTTAGTATTCGCTTTCCTGAGAGTAATCACCCCGCCGGCTATGTCAGAAAATCTGATAGATAACGCTTCACTGATTCTACAGCCACAATAAAGACAGATAGCAAACACAGCCCTATCCCTCTCGGAAAAAAGGCTAAATATAGCGGTAATCTCGCTATCTGTCAGTATTTTCGCTTGGCCGTTGCGATCGCATTTCATTCTTAGGTAAAGTTTCAGAATTACCAAGTCAGCGACGGTAAAAAACCCGTGGGGTTCACGGGTAGGGATACCTATATATGTCAATCTATGGACACGCCTAACGATACCTCTAGCACTTTCTCAATGGCTCTAAGGGTTTCGATCGGTAAGCTTACAAGCTTCTCAGTCTCGATTCGATTCCAGTAAGCTACACTTATCCCGGCCTCAGCAGCTAATTGAGTAATGGTTTTGGGTGAGGCTTTTCTTTCCCGGCGAATGCGATCGCCTAATCCCTCAACTTCATAAACACGGGTAACGCTGATCTTCATCTTTGATATAGTCATTAGTTATTACTCAAGTATCTACTATCAATATATTCTTATAGTAACTTAAGATTAATCTCTTGACAAGTATCTACTAATAGATTATTATACAGATATAGAGAAAAGCGAACGCGCCCAATACCACTTAGTGCGATCGCTTCTCTCTCGTAAACCTAACAAAGTTGATGATACATCATGAAACTCATTCAAGCAATAGCGCTCGATCGTCCCCGCGAAGTAAAAACAAAGTTTGGCCAACGTCTCGTTATCGACTGCCGTAACCGCGATACCGGTGAGACTTTCCCTATATGGCGCGGGGTTGATGACGACTACAGCCGTCGCTATGTGATCAAAAATTCCCCTTTAACTGTGGGGGTTGACTCCAAAGGAAAATTTAACTTGATCGAAGACCCGGCGTTAACTAATTTAGGTCAACCCCTTCCAGAGTCACCCGTACCCGTGCGGCCTCTACATAATACCAATCACGTTATCGCTCAAAACAGCGAGAAACCTAGCGAGAGTGAGCAATCTTTCCTAAACCCCTCTCAGAAGCGAGAAATAGCCCAATACATCCAAGAAATGGCTAAACTTTACGGGTTTTGTTTACAGCAAGCTGACGGGTTAGGAGTCGATGGTGAAGACCGTCGCGCTATTGCTACTACCCTCTATCTAAGCACTCAAAAGAAATTCTCGCTCTAAACAGATAGCAATCGAGGGGATTAATTCCCCTCCTAAATTAGGAGTAAAAAAGATGACAAAACTTAAGGAATACACTGGAATACTCACAATTAATCTCGAAGTAACTCTACCCGCAAAAAGCAAAAAACAAGCCCTAGAATTGCTAAATGAAATTTACCCGGCTATCTCGCTTAGCTATGGGGAAAATATACCTGATTTAATCGATTGGCGAGACAATATCGACTATGTAGATTGGGAGATAGAGGATTAGTAATCAGTTATCAGTTATCAGTAAAAAACCATTAATAGGAGTAATCAAAATGACCACAAAAGAACAATATTACCAACGGCTTTCGAGTGCCAAAAAACCCACAGACCCCGACACTTTAGCGGTTCTTAATTACTTTGGCGATGATAATCGATATTGGTACATTAACTCCCTTGATTGCCGTTCTTTTTTAGGCCAATCAGGGCATTTTATGAGAGAACTGGTGTTAGAAACCGGCGGGGATTTAACGGTTATTTTAGCCAAAACTCAGGAAACCCTCACCCCCTTAATGCCTCTAGGTATTGCCGATTTTGACCGGGTTGATTGGGATTTTGTGGGACTTTGGTATCTGTGGGGGGAGCTATTTGATGAGATAGAAGATATGTAAGTTTTTTGTAAGTTAATTGTAAGTTTTTTGTAAGTATCAATCAATTGTATCCCGTGTAACCCTTACCCTGATTGGGTTTTAAGGTTTTGGGCTTGTGATTTTTGGGAACTTCACAAAACTTTAATATTTTCGTAGTATGAATTAGGTACATTTTTAATCATTATGTGTTACCTTACTATTAAAGAAAAGAGAGGTCAAAGATGAAAGTAAAAAACGTCTCCCTAGTGGCCAAGGTTTCCCCTGAGATGAAGCGTCAAATTTTTGAAATTGCTGAAAAAAGGAATGATACGGCAGCCACGGTGATGCGAGAGATGATCCGAGAATCCTTAGACAAGCTAGAAACAGCCTAAAAAATAACCACTCCCTAGCCTGCGAAGCTTCGGGAGTGGTCAAAACTTATATTCTTAATGAGATGAATAATACCATCAAAACACCACAAAAGTCAAGAGTTTCCCTGAATGCCACGGGATTAAGCGATAGAAAGATTACCAGCCCAATAGAAGCTTTACTAAGCAGAATAAAGGCTAATTTTGGCAAAATAAGCCAGAATACCCTTAATTTTGTGGCACGGGTAGGGTTAGGCACGGTACAAAAAATCAATTTTTCTGGGGGTGTAGCATGACCCCTAATCATTTAATCACCCTAGAAAAAGCACTCAATGAATTCTCGCAGACTTTTGGGGAATTAGAGTTAATAGCCCTAACAGCGGCCCATATCGGGGAATACTGCGAAACCCGACGGGAAAAGCGAGAAGCTTACCGGATAGCGGCAAAAATCATCGGATGTGACCGTAAACACTTACAGGCTATCTGTGAGAAGCTTGATCGGCTTCAATCTCGGATAAATTTTGATTTTGATGGGGGTGTGGAATGAGTAGAAGCTTTCAACCCCTAAAAAAAGGATGCCCGATCTGTAACGGCGCTCGTAGGGACTGCCGGCAATCCTTGCTAACTAATCTAATTCATTGCCGGGATATGGATGCTAACCCCCCCGATTACATCCATAGGGGGATAGATAGCAACGGCTTTAATATGTGGGCATTCAAGCCGGATGCTGACAACTGGAATGATGAGAAGCGCCGGGAATATCGGGAACAGCGAGAGCGCGAAAAGCAATTAGAACGGGAAAGACACGCTCGATCCTTGTCCCCCATAGAACGGGATAGAGAGATTAAGAAAATCTTAAATCAACTGACTCTATCTGATAGTGATCGCATTCTGCTAAAAAACCGCGAGTATTTGACCGATGACAGAATAGCCAACTTTAGAACCGTTGAACAATGGCAAAAATTAACCCCGGCAGTCTCTCCCGGTCTGTCAGGGGTTAATTGGGACGGTGGGAAGTTAAATAATCCCATTAATGGGATTATGGTGCCAATTCCAGACCATAACGGCTTATTTGTCAGTTTAAGACTCTATAACCCCAATAGTAAAGAAAATGACACAGGAAAATATATATGGCTGTCTTCCCGTGTGCGGGGGGTTGACCCAAAACTACAAAATGGTGAGCTACCCATAGCTATCTATTGGCCTAGCCAATTAAAACACCATGACCAGATAGGAATCTGTGAAGGGTTAGAGCTTAAACCTGCTATAGCTGCTGACAGATTGGGGATACCCTTCATCGGAGCATCGGGGGGGAATTTTGCGGGTAGTAAGGAATCTTTACTAAATGCGATCAAGGCAATAAAAGAAAGATTAGGGAACCCTAGCGCGGTCGCGACCCTTTACCCCGACGCGGGTAGTTTGGTTAATGAGAATGTTACTAACCAGTATCGTAAACTGTCTGACATTTTACCGATCCAGATTGCCTATTGGGGTCATGGTTTTGACAAGAAAATCGGTGATATTGATGAGATAGGGAATCTGGAATCAATCGAATTTATCACGCCTAGCCAATTCTTTGAATTAGCTAAGAAAGATTTATCATTCTGGGAAAAGGTAAAGCGATTAGCATTTAAAGATCGGAAAAAAACCAGAAAACCTTTACCCTCACCCTTACCGACTAAACGAGAGGCAAAAATCTATGACCGCTCTAATCGATTAAATGAATGGGCATCGGGTAAATATATCTTAGATACTTCGCCAACTGGAAGCGGTAAATCTTACGATGCTGGCAAGGCAACCCCTGAGATGATGGGAGTTACAGATTTATTTTATATTACCAGCGACCCTCGAAATGTCTCAACCCCAACGTTAAAAGATTGGCCAATATTAGAGGGCCGTCACGCCGGGCTATCCCGTAACCCATTGGGGGAAGTGAGAACCAGAAAAAGGAAAGACTCACTCGATCGCTATCAGGAAAAAGATTTAAGGGCTAATTGTGCTAGACCCTTTACCCATGCGGCCTTAGCCAATCAAAATATAAGCCACGGAATAGAATCATCGACTATCTGCAAGGGTTGCCAATTCCTTGAATTATGCCGGTCTGGTAAAGGGGATTATGACTACCTACAAAAGCGTGCGATTGCATTGCAATCTAAACGGTTAATAGCTCACCCGGCAAGCTTACCTAATCCTAAGTCATACGATCCTGAAAATGGTTTCGATTATGGGAATACGACCCTAATTTTCGAGGAAAGCGAGTTAAGCTGTAACACCACGAAAATAGTTAAGGTAGGGGAAAAAGATATTACAGCCTCGATCGCAGCCTTAGCAAAAAAAGATAATGATCTTTTCCTATCCTTAAGGTCTTTACTGGATGCCGTTGAGAAGCTTCTCTCGGAAAAGCAGTCTAATCGCTATGGTTTTGATGGTAAAACCTTAAGAGAGAAGCTTTTAGGATTAATTCCTAGCAATCTCGATTTAAATCGCCTAAAAGAAGCATTAACCCCCGATTTAAGCTTTCTTGACCCAATTAGTGAAATGGGGGAATCAATAGCTGATATGCCGGCATCGGTCCGCAAGGCATTCGCTGAAAAGGATAGCAATTTAGCGGAAAAAGCCGAAAATCAAGCTTTAAAGCAGTGGCTACCTGAATTAATCAATGCTTTACAGGGTAAAGGCTATTTATCGCTTAATCATGGTGTTTTATCGGTATCTTTCCTTGATTCTCGATTACAAGCGATTATAAATGAGGCCGCTAAGGTCATCTTCCTATCGGCCACGGAATCGATCGAAAACCTTGAGGCCCGAACCGGGCTAAAAATTGATCTAATTACTACCGGGGGGGGGATTCCAGAGAATATCAGGTTTATCCAAGTGTCAGACCTTGGCCGTAATGGGATAAGCCGGGGAAACCAGCAAAAAAGAATGGTTAAGGCTATCCTTGACTATTACCGGCAAGACGACCCCGATAACACGGCTTTTATCAGATTCCAGTCTCACTGTAAGGATGATGGGGATGAGACAAGCCTAAGACATTTTGTCAATTCTCAGGGAACGAATGCGATCGATGGTGTTACCCGTCTAATCATTGATGGTTTACCATGCCATAATCTAGAATCCCTACGGCATGATTACGCTATTGGCACTGGCAATGACCCCTATGGTGAGGGTTTTAACCGCTATGTTCACCATCAAATTTTGAGAGTCATTAAACAAGAGACAGGGAGGCCGCGGGCTAATCTTTACCGGGATCGAATTTTCGAGATTGTTCTCTTGACCGATTATGATTTTAGTGGACTCATCCCCCCTAACCAGATTAAGCAGTGTAAAGCGCATGAAATCACCCCTCTCGCTGAAAGTGTCAGCGAACGGACTAAACGGCTAATAGGTGAGGCTGCTAATCGGTTGTGGGAATCTGGACAAAAAATAACCGAGCGTGCGATCTCTACTGTAACCGGCATGGCACGGACTACGGTCAATCGATGCCGGGAATTTTTGGATGAAATCTTGGCCACATTTACTATAAAGGATTCATATAGCAATTGTGGCCAAGCTGAAACCCTTACCCAGACCGACACAGACCTAATTAATGATGCTACGGTTTACCTAGAGGCCGCTAGTGAGGACTCACTCCTAACGGAATTTGGGAACATCCTAGAGGTACTCGATCGCAATCAGTGGGCCGCCCTATGGGGATTTATACCTATTCCGATAAGAGATAAGCTTCTTAATCAGCTTTTGGCGATTGCAACTTAATCACTAATCATACTCAAAACTCAAAACCGAAAAAATTGCGTATTTTTGGGCATTTTACCCTTGAGAAATGTTTCAGAGCTAATCGGGGTTAGGGTAGTAAACCTTATAAAAAATTCTAAGCGCTGACTAATCTAGCTCGTCGAGAGCGAACCAGTTCTGGGATATAAGTGTTCTTGTCATCTTGTCCTTGAAAACCAAGCCTTTCGTACACAGAGCCGCCAATGCCAGGTATCACCTCACCGTCTGACGTTCGCTGATCATCTTTTGCAAAATATATGAATTCAAATTTATTAGATATTTCTCGTTCAAATTCAATTTTTAATTTTTCTTCTGCATTAATATACATTACTGGAGCTACGATTAAAATTTTATTTGGATTAATTTTTTGAATTAAATTGACAAGGTTTGTTTTGACTACGCAAGCTCCAGAAATAATAGACTTAACAATAATCAAATAATCGATATTGCTGGGGCTGGGTTCCTGATATTTTTTTAGAATTGGAGCTACTTTTAAGTCGCTAATTCCAAAAGGAGAAAATCTTTTGTTCCAAAAACAAGCATATCCTATGTTAGAAAAATGGTTCTCTAACTGTAGGATAATGCCTTTTGCTAAAAAATCAGCATCTTCAACGGTAGAGGCTAAATATAGGCTATGGGGTGAGCTATCGATAACTCTATTTAAAATTATTTGCCCGAGCTTATTACCGAGTTGTTCCATTACTTCACGATACCTTTCAGGTTCAATACTTTTATTTGCTAAAATTTCAAGGTAGGTAAGGATTGTGCGATCATTGTTAACAAAATTAGATGTTTGTCTGGTCATATTAAAAACTTCTCCAAGTCTTCAAAAGAGGTGGGCTGAAATTGCTTGATTAAATCTTGAATTTTTTTGAAATTTGAACTTTCTATATCATGATATATGGTTCCCGTATCTAAACCATCAGCATAATCCCAATGCAAAAATCCCTTAGAGACATTATACTGGAATCTGGGAATCCGATCCAAAATACTTCGCATTCCTGGATCTAGCTCAATATCCGAACTAAACAATCGGATGTATGATGGCTGGGTAGTTTGGGCTTTGTGTAAAAGCTCGCTCACCGAAACTTCTGACGTATCTATTGAATACCAAGCTCCCAATAAAACGGTCGCAACACATTCGATTTTGTCTGGCTCAGGCCTGTCAAAAGCAGATAGATAACTTATCGATTCCGGTTCTTCCGAACTTACCATGTAAAATCAACTAGCAAAATGCCAATTTAATAAACATCTAAGACTAAAGTTTTTAAAGTTTCTAAATCCATAGCCTCTCCTTTTAATCACCTTCAGTTTATTATTAATTCCTTCCACTG
>NZ_JADBTR010000086.1:0-3877 GCF_020246065.1 Microcystis sp. M144S2 | reverse complement strand
TTCAAATATTTTGAGTATAAATACTCTATATACTCACTTCTCTGCGATGCAGTCGCACTCGCGGGAGCGCATTTTGTAGCTTGCTTAAAGCTTTGTTTCTGTCTGTATCACTTGTTACTTTTTAAAATGAGAATTGCTGGTAGTATTCTGGCATGGTTCATTTTGTAAGCTGCTATTTTTCCTTTCTTGGTTAGCTGCTCGAGTTCAGTTCTTTCGGAGTCTGTTAGATCTACAATATATTTTTTCTTCGGCATTTTTTTGTCTGAAGTTGGATAACTTCTTCCAGATTAGCTCTTTTTTTATCCCTCAACACAAAATTGATGCTCTACTAGGCTTCGCCGCTCTTCGAGAACGCAGTGCCTTCGGCAACGCCAATTTTATTAGCGAGGAAATAAGGTAATGTTTGGTTTCGTCACCTCAACCCAACCTACAGATCAGCGATCGCACTATTTTTTAAGTCAAGAGGGCAATTAGTGATCGCCCCTCTTCATCAAAAAGCGATCACACCATGAGGAGAAAACCTGATCGCACTAAAGTCCAAAATAATCGCAAATCAGATAATTATTGTTAAAAAAACAATTTGGTCTGTTACATTTCATTAGCATACCCTACAGGATCACCGACCATACTAACCGGTTGCTTGTCGAGGGCAATTTCAAATAAAAATTCAGGGGCAAAGTCTGCTCCGTTTGGCCATTCTATTGTCCGACTATTTACATATACTTTTTGAAATAAACTTTTATCTTTTAAGGGTTCAAAGATTTCCCCATACAATTCTTGTTCTAAATCTACAATCCCTTCTATTCCATTATTAAAGGTTAGCTTTAATTGATACTTATCCAGATATTCCACACAGATAACATGAAGAAATAGCTCCTTTTTAGGGAAGGGGATCGATTCTGTTAAGAGGTTTTCTTTGACTCGCATTTTCCCAGTTCTCCAATAGTTCAGATTGGTGTAGATCAAGCCACTCCCATATTAGATTTAGTCCTCTTTTGGGCATTTGACCACAAACTTCACCTGTGTGAATCATTATAACTGCTTCATAATCTTGATACTCGGCATGGATATGAGGCGGATTTTGATCGTTATAGTTCATGGTGATTTTTATTCCATAGAAGCTTGATAGAGTGGGCATGAGTAAGAATAGTAATAAAGGTTGCTTTCTAAAAGTTTTCCCCCTATTGTAAGCGATCGCCCTTGGCGTTCCAGCAATGACAATTTTAAAGTTTAATCAACAAAATAACAGCGATTACATTGAGCCTAGTCATAATGAAATTTACAACTAATAATAATAATTTTTGTCTCTGTTGGTTCCCCAATCCAATACATCTGTCTGTCTTTGTCGCAGTTGTTTGGCCGTTTCTTCTAACCAAGCAAGATAGTCTTGTTCGTATAAGTCTTTAGCGCTGGTCAGGTATTAGGTTTTTATTTTCTTGACGCTTATCTAACCTAAAAAAAGAGGGTTTGCAGGCAGGCACGGATTCCCATTCTATGTATAAGTATCTGTCAAGGGCGGGGATTTGTCAAGGGTTTTGACAGTAGAAAGGGAGAAAACTTTTAACAATACACTTGTTCTAGCATAGCGGTAGTGAGAGATTTTTGGCCGTGATAATAGAGACGACGATTGAGACAACCGATCGATTTAACATAGGTAGATAGGGTTCCTAGATCGTGGGAAATAATTAAAATGGTCATCCACTCATTCAATTCTTGCAACAGGGAAAAAATACTAGCACGCATTTGGGGATCGACACTAGCAGTGGGTTCATCTAAAATCAAGAGACGGGGTTCTACCGCTAAAGCGCGAGCGATATAAACCCGTTGGCGCTGTCCTCCTGAAAGTTCAGCAATCGACCTTTTTTTCAACGCTAACATTCCCACACTATCTAAAGCTTTATCTACCCTTACCTCATCTTTTTTACTATAGCCTTGCCAGAGTTTTTTGCTGCTCAATCTCCCCATTTTCACCACCTCACCCACAGTGATGGGAAATGAGCGATCGCATTCGACAAACTGCGGCACATAACCGACTAATTCCCGACCTTTTTGGACACTTTGCCCCAAAATACTGACTTCTCCCCGCCAAGGTTTAATTAATCCCAGTAAAACCTTAAGGAGGGTAGTTTTTCCTCCTCCATTCGGGCCGATAATTCCCAGGAAATCTAATTCTTCAATGGTTAAATTAATATCTTCGAGGATAGGTTCCTGTTCGTAGCCGGCCCAGAGATTATTAATGGTAATGATCGTTGACATATACAAGCAATTACTGATTTAAAACTGTGGCCATTTTTTGGGAAACTTGTCGCAGGTTTTCACTCCAATTTTCAGCAAAGGCACTGATAGGGATTACCTGTCCCCCAATTTCCCTAGCAATAGTTTCGGCACTTTTCTGACTAAATTCTGGTTGAGTAAAAATAACTTTAATATTCTCTTTTTTGGCCTGTTTGATTAGTTGACTTAACTGGGCAGCACTGGGTTCATTACCGTCGATTTCGATCGCAATCATCTCTAAACCGTAATCTTGGGCAAAATAGCCCCATTCGGGATGAAATACCATAAATTTTTTGTTTTTAATCCCTGCCAAGTTTTGCCGAATTTCTTGATCTAATGCGTCTAATTCCTGACTGAATTTTTCCAAGTTAGCTCGATAGATAGCTTCCTGACCCGGATCGAGTTGTGCTAGGGTTTGATAAATAGTCTTTGCCTGTGCTTTGACTCGTTTTGGGGATAACCAAATATGGGGATCTAGGGTGTTTTTTCCAGCTTGCTCTGTTTTTGCCTTGGCATGATCATGATCGTGATTATGATCATGGTTATGATCGTGATCATGTTCTGCTGTCAAAGGGATTTTATCTACTCCTTGACTGGTATCGACGATTAACATCTGTTGGTTAACACTGTTTAAGCGATCTTTCCAGGCATCTTCTAAGGATACACCGATTTTAAAGTAGGCTTGCGATCGGGCTGTGGTTTTTAATTGTTCGGGTTTTGGTTCATAGGTGTGGGGATCTGTCCCGGGTTGAATCATGGCATTAACACTGACTCTATCACCGCCGATGCGTTTGACGAAATATTCCTGCGGTACGATACTCACTGTCACCTGTAAGGGTGTCTTTGCTTCCTCTTCCTTGACCGAGGGACCACTACAAGCTGTTAAGCTGGCTATAGTCAGGGTTAAAGTGATCGCTGTTAACTGGAATTTTTTACCCATCGGATTAACTGAGTCTGATTATGATTCTGATCTTATCACAGTCGGTGAGAATCGTTATCATTCTGAAAATATTTCGGTATAGATGTACTGGTTTTTCGTCCTTCGATCTTTCGCTCCCAATTAAAAATTTTCTCTTGCTAACTAACGCTTGACATGATATTATATAGATAATGGAAAATCCGTGCGCCTGCGACCCCCCTCTGGTCAAGTCAAATAAAGCCCAAAAAAATTAACCCCAAAAAGTAGTGGGTAAACTGGAAACTGATACTCGTTAAGACTGCACCGGAGTGCCGGAGTTGGGAGAGGAAGCCTGAGCATTTGTACTAAAAATCCCAAGAGGCGGTTTAAATTCAGTAGAGCTTAACTAGAGCTTGCTGAATAAATCTAAAAACCGTGTTGGGTAAGACTTTTAGACTTTTTGGGAAATCAAAAAGTACCGTATCTGGGAGTGATCGGGGGGAAAATTCCGGGACTTTTTCCCTGAAAATTAGGTAATTGACCGCCTGAAAATGGGTAAAACCCTACACCCTACACCCCACACCCTACACCCCACACCCGTTCGGACCTCGGCGTGAGCTCGGTCGAACGCTGAGCTCACGGCCGAAGCCCACACCCCACACCCTACCCCCACGAAAAACTTTTTCAGCAGACCCTACCTATCGA
>NZ_JADBTR010000085.1:0-6325 GCF_020246065.1 Microcystis sp. M144S2 | reverse complement strand
TTTTATGGGCAGATATTTTAAAACTGTCTCTTGAAGCTAATTATGATGATTATCTTGAAAAAAAATGATAATTAGACAGAAGTTCTCTTGTTCACATAGAGAACTTTATCTTCTTTTGTTTTCAAAATGAGAATTGCTGGCTAATTAGGGCTGGCTGAATAATGGTAAAACCCTTGTTGGTTAAGACTTTTAGAGTTTTTGTAAATCAAAAAGTACCAGATATGGGAGTGATCGGGGGGAAAATTCCGGGACTTTTTCCCTGAAAATTAGGTAATTGACCCCTTCAAAATCGGTAAAACCCTACACCCGTTCGGCTGAGCTCACGGCCGAAGCCCACACCCCACACCCGTTCGGCTGAGCTCACGGCCGAAGCCCACACCCTGCCCCCAAGAAAAACTTTTTCAGCAAACCCTAATTATGAGATGAGCGATGCAGGAAGAAAAAGCGATATTTAATATCAACAATACTTTTTATCGACCGGAGAGTAAAATCGTCCGAGATTTAGGAGTTTTAGGAGCGGCAATTGCTCAAAAAGAGCGAGGAAGTTTGCGCGTTTTAGAAGTAATGAGCGGCTCTGGTGTGCGAGCGCTCAGGTATTGGTTAGAAAGTGGTGCGGATTGGCTGTGGGTTAATGATGGTAATCCAGAAATTAAGCCAACTTTAGCCGCTAATTTAGAGAGTTTATTACAACAGAAACAAGGCAAAATAACCTATAAATCTGCTCAAGAAGTTCTCCTAGAATGTTATCTTGAAAAAGACTATTATGATCTAGTTGATATTGATGCTTTTGGTTCCCCTGCATCTCTGTTCAGTGCTATTCCTTTAGCCACTAAAATCGGTGGTTTAATTTATCTGACTAATACCGATGGACGGACGCTGACGGGTCATAATCTAGAAAATAGTTTAGCTGATTATGGAGCCTATGCTCGCAATCATCCGGCTGCCCACGAACAGGGATTAAGATTAATTATCGCCGGTTTGCAATTAGAATCAGCCCGGTTAGGTTTAGGAATTACGCCGATTTTTTCCTTCTTTTTTGGTCAAAGTTATCGGGTGATGGTGCGGTTAACGGCTAATAGACAATTAAATAGTCATAACTACGGTTTTCTCGGTTATTGTCATAGCTGCGGGGAATATCAATCAGTGCCTTGGCCGAAGTTAGGCAAGATAGTTTGTTCTGGGGACGGGCAACCTTTAACCTTAACTGGACCCTTGTGGTTAGGCAGTTTACATGATCGCCTTTATCTAGAAAAAATGGCAGATTTAGCCGATCAATGGCAGTGGAAAAAGGTAGTTAAATTGTTAGAAATAATGAGGGAAGAAAACGATTTTCCTCCCTATTTTTATAGCTTTCGGGAAATTGGTAGAAGGGGCAAATTAGATCTACCTAAAAGGGAAGATTTAATTGCAGCTCTCTTAGAACAAGGTTATCGAGCCGCTGCCACCCATATTAACCCGCAAGCGGTGAAAACTAACGCTTCTTTAGCCCAATGTATCGCACTACTCAAGGACTAATTAGTTAATACCAATAACTAGAACTTTGTTGGGGTTCAGGGGCAAAAGCTAACCAGTAGGGGAATTGTAAAAGAGCGAAATTCAGCCGTTCTTCGGTATCATCGATGATAATGAGCGGTGAATACTTATCGTCGATTAAACGTTCCGCTTTTTGAATTAAAGCTTCGGGAGACTCAAAGAGAACGATGCCGCGGTCTGGTCCAAAATCGGCGCGGGAAATGCCGAGACAATCTTGGAGACCGCGGCGCCATTCGCCTAAACGTTCGGGACTATTAGCCAGAACGAGAGAACGGAAGCGATCGCCCTGTAATTCCGCCATAATCGAGATAATTGCCGAAGCGACCAGAATATTCTGGAGACGGCTGCCCATACCGCGAACAGTACCCCGGCCCCCCTGTTTAAAGAACCACTGTTGCACCCGTTCGGCGTGAATTGGTTCAAAAGTGCGCCGTAGTTGCCAAGGCGGACCATAATAGTCAGGACGACTGCGATAACGGTCTAAAAGAGTTTGGATGCGCTGATTTTGCTCAGAAAAGCCCTGTCTAGGGGTGGATTGTCCCACCGGTTCCGATTCATAACCAGAACGATTAGAACGACGGGGTTCTTGCCAATTATCCCGGCCCTGGTTACTGCTACGGGGGGGACGGGGACTTTCTTCGCGATCATCCCGGCCTTGACTGCCACGGGATGGACGGGGGTTTTCCTCCCGTTCAGTCCGCAGGGGAGGTTCCACAGGTCGGGGGGATTTTTCGGGGGTTTCAAAACGGGGTAATTCCAACTGTTCGGCAGCTGCGGCCAAATCCTGTAAACTGCCCACCAGATAGTCTTTAAACCCCTGAACCCTCACGGCTAGATCCTGGGAGATACCAGCGAAATTACTCCGCATTTCCTGCCGAATCCGCTCACGACGGCGTTCTAACTGTTCGATCGCCAATTCTAAAGCCTGTTTGCGTTGTTCTAGGTCTTTTACGCCTTCCTTGAGCATTCTTTCGATTTGAGCTTTGATATCCCCCAATTCCTCGGCGATCAAGCGTTCTTTTTCCGCTTTTAACGCCGAGATTTCTGCCTCTAGGCTTTGTTTTTGCCGTTCTAGAGCCTCGATTTCTGCCCGCAGGGGTTGCGCCTGCGCTGTGGGAACTAATTCGCCTTCGGGGGCGGTTTCCGATGGCAGGGGATTCTCTACCGGGCGATCGTTCCAGAGATCATCAAAACTAAATTCTTCGACAGATTCATTGGGTAAGTCTGTCATTTTGTCAAGGGGTAAAACATTAAAATCTTCTGAAGTCATCGGCTTTAGAAATGCAGAGCGAACAGAGGGCTAAGGCAGGTAATTAAGTAAGTGGTTCTAATTAATAGACGATATATCTTGCCTTCGATCCCCCCTGCCCCCCTTAATAAGGGGGGTGCCGATAGGCGGGGGGATCTGACAATTTTTAACACCTACCCACTTAAGACGCTATTAGCTAGATTTTATTTTATCTCAATCTTAGTTCGCTTCTGAGTCGATCGCTGGCGATGCTGCTAAAGGACAGTATTTTTCGAGGCAGAGTCTCAGGGTTGCGCTGTCAAAGATAATCGGCAAAAAATGAATGCTGTTAATTTCTTTGAAATAAAACAGGATCGGGACTTTATTCCAGAAAATCCGCCAATTTTGCCATTCTTGGTAGGGAAAGGAGCGAATTTGTTGCCCAGATAGATAGACATCTAAGGAGGTAGGGGTAAACTGGAGACGAATGCGGGTAGTCTGGAACATCAAGAATAGCCCTAACAGGGAGAAAATTATGCCGAGCCAGACCTGTAAAAAGAGTAAAGGCAGCGATAAAATTACCAAAAACAGGGGAATTCGATAGTTAGGAGCCAGTTCGATCGTTCCTGTTACTTCTTGCGGGGAAATAGTTTTCATCGGGGTCCCTATCGGCAGTCAGCCAAAATATCTTCGCTTCTAGTTTATCCCATTGTTTTTCGATAGGCGATCGAGATAATCGAGACTCGATCGGCGATGATCTGGTGGTGTCATGGCATCATAGAAGGAGACTTTACCCCCATAGGCGCGCCGGAGATTAAAATCAGTTAAGACCTTAGATCGTTGATCGGCGAGGATCAATTCTTTATTTAAGAGGATTAAATCAGCAAAATGAGTGATAGATTCGCCTAAATCATGGTTAACCACCATGACAATTTTATTTTCTTGGGCTAACTCACCAAAGATATTAAAAAGAACCCCCTCGGTTTTTTGATCTACCCCAACGAAAGGTTCATCAAAACAGAAAATCTCCGCTTCTTGGGCCAAAGATCTGGCTAAAAAGACTCTTTGCTGTTGTCCCCCCGACAACTGACCGAGGGGACGATGGCGTAAATCAGCCATTTCCACCCGTTCTAGGGCATTTAAAGCCTGTTGACGACTAATATGGGAAAAAGGACGAAACCAACCCGTTTTTCTGACTCTCCCCATCATTACCACATCCCAAGCGCTGACGGGATAAGTCCAGTCGATTTGAGATCTTTGGGGAACATAAGCGACTTTATCCAGTTGTTGCTGTAGAGATTGCCCTTGATAGTTAACGCTTCCCTGTTGTACGCGAATTAATCCTAGCATGGCTTTGATCAGGGTACTTTTGCCCGCACCGTTGGGACCGATAATACCGGTTAATCGTCCTGGATGAATTTTCAGGGTGATATCCCGTAGGGCTTCCACGCCGCGATAATATACTCCTAGATGACTAACTGTAATTGTCCTTTGCATAGTTGTTACCCCGAGTCTCCATTTCTAGCATAACTAAAAATGAGACAATTATGAAGCAACCATGAAAAGATTATGAAAGATAGGCGGGGTGAGATTAATCGCCACTTAGTAAAGCTTCCACGAATTCGTAACTGGAAAAGGGCCGCAGATCCTCGATTCCTTCCCCGGCGCCGACAAAGCGAATCGGTAGGTTAAGCTGACGCGCTACGGCAAGGGCGACACCTCCTTTAGCTGTACCATCGATTTTAGTCAGGATCACGCCGCTTAATTGGGCAGCTTCCGAGAAAACCTCTGCCTGTCGCAGCCCGTTTTGTCCTAAAGTGGCATCGAGAACTAGAAGGGATTCCACCACGGCACTCTCGGCTTTTTTGTCGATAATGCGGCGAATTTTGCTTAATTCTGCCATTAAATTCTTTTTATTCTGCAATCTTCCCGCCGTATCTACTAAAAGTAATTCTATCTCCCTGGATTTAGCGGCTTCGATGCCATCGTACACCACGGCGGCTGGGTCGGTATTTTTGCCCGGGTTGGCAATTACTTCGACTTGCGATCGCTCTCCCCAAACTTTCACCTGTTCCACGGCAGCAGCGCGAAAGGTGTCGGCAGCGGCGATTATACAACTATAGCCAGATTGTTTAGATAAATGGGCTAATTTGCCTATAGTCGTAGTTTTACCCACTCCGTTAACTCCTGTGAGCATCCAGATATTTAATTTGCCTTTTTCTGGCTCAAAACCGGGGTTGCTATAATTGGCTAAAGGTGCATCTAAAATCTCGCGGATAATTTCTTTGAGATATTCGATCGCTTTTTCGGGGGGCAGAGCTTCCTGTTTTAGCTTATTTTGGAGGGTAGTGATAATATAATCGGTGGCATCTACCCCCACATCGGCCTGAAGCAATAAAGCTTCAATTTCCTCCACCGCATCTTGATTGAGGGGACCCTGACCGACCACGGCCTTAAGCTGATTGACCAAGCTGCGGCGCGTTTTGCCTAAACCCTGACGCAATTTTTTTAACCAGGTGATTTCTTCTTCTGAAACGTCCTCTGCTTGTCGTCCCTGATTGGCTAAAACTTTGGCCGACCAGATAAAATCTTCATCCGGTTCTGTGGGGGTTTCGATGGCGGTTTCTTTGAGAATTTCGAGGCGATCAGATTTTTTCAGCCATGCGGGGGTATTATCCTCGGTTTCTTCTTCTTTAACTGGTTCTTCCTCTTGCGGAGGTTCTGTTTCAGCAATAGATGTTTCAGGGGTTTCGCTAACAACGGCCTCGGCCGTGGCTTTTTTCTCTTGAATATTTTTAAAGGCTTTTTTGGCCCAATCTAAATACTCTTCCTGACTGGTTGTCTCGCTAGTCGTCGGGGTTGCCTCGCTGGGGGTTTCCTCTACGGGTGCGGGGGGTGTTTGTTCTTGTTCGGGTTGGACTTTCTGACGACGGAACCAGTTAAACATAGGAGAAACTAAACATAAAACTATTTATCTAGTTTATCTTAACTCTTGAAGTGAGCAATTTTGATACTTAGATTTTTAATTATGGATTTCTCCGCATTTTTTGCCAGAGATTAAGGAAAAAATGATAACCTTGCTCAAGGATAACTTTATCTCTTTTTAGGGAAATGCTGTATCCTAGAAAATAGAATAGGAAGGAGAGTCAAAAATGTTAAGCGCTACTGAAACTAAATATTATACTCCCGAAGAATATCTCGCTCTGGAGGAAACGTCCGAGGATAAAAATGAATATCGTCAAGGAGAAATTATCCCAATGGTAGGAGCCACCACTAATCACAATCAGATTTGTCTAAATTTTTGCCGTAATTTTCCCTTAAACATCAATAATCAAGATTATTATACCTACATGGAAACGGTGCGTTTATGGCTGTCAGATTATAGTATTTACACCTATCCCGATGTGATGGTGATTAAAGGTAAACCTCTCTATCAAGGGAATAGTCAATCTAACGTGATCAATCCTTTAATTATTGTCGAAGTTCTCTCTAATTCTACCCAAGCTTATGACCGAGGGGATAAGTTTAAATTCTATCGTTCCTTGCCAACTTTTCAGGAATATA
>NZ_JADBTR010000084.1:0-34790 GCF_020246065.1 Microcystis sp. M144S2 | reverse complement strand
TTCAACAGGGTCTTCAACAGGGTCTTCAACAGGGTCTTCAACAGGGTCTTCAACAGGGTCTTCAACAGGGTCTTCAACAGGGTCTTCAACAGGGTCTTCAACAGGGTCTTCAACAGGGAGAACGTCTGGTGATAGAAAATTTATTGAAAGCTCGTTTTGGTAGTTTAGACCCAGATTTATCCGTAATTATCGATCGCATTTTATTATTACCAGTGGAGGAGTTTACCCCTTTAATAATTAATTCATCTCGCACAGAATTAATTGCCCACTTTTCTAATTAAAAGCATAACTCAATCCTTTGATGATACTGGATTTTGAAATTGGCTGATTAACCAGAGCAGGCAATTTTCTGGGCGAATTTGGGGATATTGAGGATCGTTCTGGAACCAGCATCAGCTTTCTTGCTAATTTGTGGGCAATTAGCGGCAATTTAGCTCTGATCACCTTGAAATAGCTTTTCTAAAGCTTCCTTCAAGGTTGGTTCCATGACAATTTTATTTTGATAAGCAACTGTTACTCTAGCGATTGTCGGGACACTATTTTGGTCTGCCACTAGATACAAAGGTTCTACATAAAGCAGCGATTGTTCAATGGGAATAATTAATAAGTGTCCTTGCAAAACTTTAGAACCGTCCCGATTCCAAAGGGAAATCTGTTGAGAAATATCTGGATCTTGGTTAATTAAAGCCTCAATTTGATTCGGTCCGTACACTAACCTTTGTTTAGGAAATTGATAGAGTAATAACTTACCATACTCTCTATCGTCTGAACGCGCTGCCAACCAAGCGATTAAATTTTGCCGACTAGAGGGAGTATAGGGATGGAGGAGAATAAATTCTTCTTTGTCGGAATCGGGCAGTTTCATGATTAAATAATAGGGTGATACAGCCTGGGGTTCCGTGCCGTAAATTTCTAGGGGAATTTCCCATTGATCCTCCCGATTATAAAATACTTGTGGATCGGTCATGTGATAGGTTAATAATCTTTCCGCTTGGGTACTAAATAAATCTTCGGGGTAACGGATATGACTGCGGAGAGTTTTCGGCATTTCTGCTAAAGATTTAAAGAGATGAGGAAAGATTTTACTCCACGTCTGAATAATTGGATCATTTTGATCGGCAACATAAAAATTCACCGTTCCATGATAGGCATCCACTACCACTTTAACCGAATTGCGAATATAGTTAAATTTATCTTTCCCCGGGTCGGAATAGGGATAACGATCGCTAATAGTATAAGCATCAATAATCCAATGTAATTTACTACTACTATCGCCCACATCTGCCGCTACTAAATAGGGGTTGCGATCATAACTTAAAAAAGGGGCGATAGTTTGCACACGATTTTGGATATCACGACGCATTAACAGGCGAGTTTCGGGAGTAAAATCTTGGCTAAATAACATTTGCCAATCCCGCAGATAAAGGGCAAATAGCCAACGTCTCCAACCGGTCCCAACTAGGATTCCTCCCTTACCATCGTAGGTATTATAGACATTTCCATCCCCGCTGGGAAAATCCAATTCTTCTGCGGTGGTGGGAGTCATCACATAATTATTAGTTAATTCCCCGTAGTAAATGCGGGGTTTACCAATGGGAATACTATAATCAATTAATTCGCTAGAGGTTTGTAGGGCCCCTTCGTCTTTATTTGTGCCGATATCTTTGACAAAATAGTAGGGTAAACCCCCGGCAGCCACTAAATTAACCGGGGAAAGAGTGAACCCATAACCGTGGGTATAAACGAGATGTTTATTCACCCAAGTATTAGCAGAAGTGGGAACCGCACTATAATCTAATTCCCTAGCGGCAATAATTGTCTGTTGTTTTTCAGATATTTGACGTTCCTCGATTTTTTCAGGCAATCCCACTCGCACCCGATAGCGATCGATATCAGCATCGGGGAATTTATAATATAAGCGAATTTGCTGTAATTGTCGGTTAGTTTCTAGCAGTGGTTTGGTGTCCCAAAGACGAATATTATCGATAGTTAGATGATTTCTCTCTAAAACTTCGGCATTTAATTCGGCCTGTGGATCGAAAACTTGGGCATCAATTCTATCTAAGGAAAAAGCCGCTCTTGTGGATTGAATACTTCTTTCAATATAGGGTCTTTCTCTTACTAATTCATTCGGTTGTACGATTATTCTTTGTAATCCTCCACTGATAATTGTGCCACTTATCCAAACAATTAAATAGAGAAATACAGGAACTAAGTAGGGGAAAAATACCAACTTTTTCTTGGCGGTTTTGTGTAATTTGCGACGGTATTTTTTACCAAATAATGCTTTTTCTCCTAACCATATACAGGTTATTCCTGCAATAATTCCCAGAATAATTTCAATAAATTGACCAACATGAGCATCGATATAACCCGCACCATAAACTACTCCTTCGGGAGAGTAAAGTAGCAGGTAACGCTGAATAATATGGTGTAATACTAGCAGCCCCATTAACCCACTCCACAGGGCGTATAAATGACGCAGTTGCGGACGAGAAAACCCCGGAAATTTTCCCAGAGAAAGACTATCACCCGAAAAAAGATAGGTTAAACTAACGGCAAAAAGAGTATATATTCCCACACCACTGAGCCATAATTCTAGTAACTGCCACAGGGGTAATTGAAAGATATAAAAACCTAAATCATTCCCGTATTGAGGATCGTTAATATTGAAAGGAACACCATAAAAATATTTTAAAAAGTTCGCCCACTGCCCAGCAATAATAAAAGATAGCATTACAGTGAATACTATAGATATTATCCGCAAAAAATACTCGGTTTTAATTAATAATCCCAGGACTAAAAGAGCGATGATTACCCCTTGCCAAAGATTACTGGAAATATCGGTTAATACTTGCCTAATCCAGACTATTTGCAGAGGAGAATTGAGGGAAGAACTAAGGTTAGGGAGATTAAAATCTGGTGTCCAGAGACTGAGGGCTAGTTTACTGTAATACAATAACATTGACCCGATCCAAGCTCCAATTCCCGTTGCGATAATCAAAAGACCGAGTAAATTAATACTAGGAGATTGAGGACTAAGAGGATAACTATCTTCCTGGGATTTTTGCCAACGAAAACGCTGGGCTAAACGTAAATTAGTAAAAATAAAGAGTAGAGAAAGAATCGCACTTCCCCAACCTAATCCTAGTTGCCAAGATAATTGTTTCAGGAAAGTGTTTAAATAACCCATCTCGGTAAACCAGAGGCTATTGGCTACCACTAATACCCCCAACTGCCCGATCACAAGGCAGCCGAGAAAAAGTAAAACAGGTTTAGCGATCGAGCTTCGGTTATGTCTGATCAGCATGAATAAAGTGATAAGGGAGAGTCTTCTTTTATTCTAGCGATTCTAGTTTCTCCCTGCTGCTTTTTATTAATTTAAAGATAAACTTAAGAAACTATAGCCAGGTTAGGGCAATAATTTCGCTTAAAGTCAGCAATTTTAGCGAGGATTAGCAGACTGGAGTATTTCCCGAAAAATCCTGCGTCGATAGGAAGGAGATTCATTGCTGATATTCCATAAAGTTTCGTAGAAAAAGAAAGAAACACCAAAATTTTGTTGTCTCGATTTTTCCACTTGTTGAGTAATATTAACCATCGGAATCGGACGACCTTTTAAACCAGATAAAATCCCAATAGCTACGGGGATAGATTGCCTAGCTTGCTGTAATTCTGGTTGGGATAATTCCCAGTCAAAGGCGTTCATATCAGTTCGATACACTTGCACTACTAACTCATCAATCAAGTTTTTTTCTTGCCATTTTTGCCAATCTAAAAGATAGGATTCTAGGGAGAAAGTGTAGGGATTAGGAGATAGGGAAATAATCGCTCTAGGTTGCTGCTTTTTAATCGTCTGGGCTAAACTATTCATATAGTCAGTAATTTTATCGGCCCGCCATTGAATCCATGCTTTATCTTGGTAATCTTGCGGGGGTAATTGTCCCGAATGTTCCCTTTGATAGAGTTTAATTGTGGTTTCATCATAGCCAAAATCGGCGGGATAACCAAAATGGTCATCAAACTGAATTCCTTCTATATCGTAGTTAGTAATAATCTCACTGACTAAATCGGTAATAAAGTTTTGTACTTGCGGATTTAAGGGATTTAACCACACCCGTTGATGCACTTTTCCTTCCCACCAAATTACGCTTTTATCCTGTCTTTGGGTTAACCAATCGGGATGTCGTTTGGCTAATTCTGAATCCGCAGGAGCCATAAAACCAAATTCAAACCAGGGAATAATTCTTAATTTTTTCCGATGACCTTGGCTAATTATTTCTTTTAAAAAGTCGCGATTTTTTAAAGATTCATGGGGATCGATCGCTCGTCCTGTGACTTTTTCTGCTACCCTAGAAGGATAGAGTGTATAACCCCAATTCCAGACCGTGGGATAAATAGTATTAAAGTTTAAATCAGCCAACCTATCAAGGGCATCTTTTAGGGTTTCTGGGTTAAATAATACCTGACTATCGATATTAGTTAACCAAACTCCGCGAATTTCAGTTTTTTCGTGGGTTTGATTGCTGGATTGTGCCGGGTAATTAAAGGTTATCGTCATGATACAAGCAAAGATAATTAAAAATATTAACCAGCTTATTTTCCCGTATCTTTGACTATAAATCACCAAACTATCGGCGAAATTATTAAAGGTTTTACTGATTTTATTCATAATGGGAAGTGGGAAAGTGGGGATAATAAATAAAAGCTGCCTCCTGACGACCGCCTCCTGACTGTTAAAATAACTAAATTATCTCTCTAAATTGCGAGGATCTAGAGAATCGCGTAAACCATCACCGAGTAAATTAAAAGCTAAAACGGTGAGAATAATTAACAAAGCAGGTGGCCAAATTAACCAGGGTTGTAGAACAATAATTGAGGCATTTGTAGCCAAAGAAAGCATATTTCCCCAACTAGGATCCGGTTGTTGAATTCCCAAACCAATTAAACTTAAAACCGATTCGGCGACGATAAACCCCGGCACGGCTAACGTAGCAGAAATAATGATATAACTGGCAGTTTGGGGCAGCACATGACGCAGAATAATATAAAGAGGTTTTGCTCCCATAGCTTTAGCGGCCTGAATAAATTCCTGTTCTTTCAGGGATAAAACTTGACCGCGAATTACCCGCGCTAATCCCGACCAACTGATAAAAGAAGTAATCAGGACGATTAATAAAAAGCGCTGGGTACTGGTTAATCCTGCGGGTAAAACGGCCGCTAGGGCCACGAGTAAATATATGCCGGGGATAGTCATTAAAACTTCCACAAAACGCATTAAAATCGCATCTAACCAACCGCCAAAATAGCCAGAAACGCCACCGACAAATAAACCGATAGGGAAAGAAATTAAAATCCCCACCAAACCGATAAATAAACTAATTCTGCCTCCGAAAATCAAGCGACTAAAACTATCGCGTCCCGATTCGTCAGTTCCCAATATATTGATTCTACCATCGCCGATCACCCCGAACAGATGGAGATCAAAAGGGATACCGGGGAATAAAGTTACTTCCTCCCATTTTGGCGGCAAAGGTAGGCGAATTTGACCGAAATTATAGGTTTCACCCTGAACCAAGAGACGCAGCGGCAAGGGTTTGTTAAAATCTCTCATTAGCTTCCGCTCACCAGTTTCTATATTAATAGCACTTTGAGTGGTGGGATAGACGTGGGGGCCAATCCACTCACCCTTGTTACTTCCCGACTGCGAGCGCCAAAAGATTTGGGTGGGGGGTAGAAGAGACTGACCGGGTTGAGAGGAATAGGGAGAGTAGGGAGCGACAAAATCCGCCGCCATTACGCTTAAATAGAAGATTAACAGTAAAACTGCTCCCCAACGAGCGAGAGGATTATCTTTGAGTTTGTGCCACCAGTCCATAGGCGATGAGGTCAATAGGAGAGTTAATCTTTATTTTGTCAGTTTGATTGCTACAATTTATCATACCAACAAAAAAGCTGTCTAATGTTTATCAACCCCCTTGTTTATGAGAAATCTCCTGTCTATCGTCAAGATTTTGAGACAGCGCAACCGTTTAAGCATTTGGTCATCGATAATTTTTTAGTTGGGGAGCAAGCGCAAATTTTGCTGGAAAATTTTCCCAGTTTTAATCCGCAAAAAGCCATTAGTGAGCTAGGAAAAGTTGGGGGGAAGGCAGTTAATGAGGATTTAATCGGTTTGGGGGGTGTTTATCAACAGTTTGGCCGCTACGTTCAAGCTCAAGAGTTTTTAGAGTTAATTTCTCAATTAACTGGTATTGATAATTTAATTCCAGACCCTAGTTTTTATGGGGGTGGAACCCATGAAAATTTACACGGTCAAGAATTAGACCCTCACATTGATTTTAACCTCGATGAGCGTCATTGGTATTATCGCCGCTTGAATTTATTAATCTATTTAAATCCCCAATGGCAAGCAGATTGGGGAGGTAATCTAGAGTTACATTCCAATCCTCGTCAACCAGAAGAAAATAAGATTAAATCTTTTGTCCCTATCTTTAATCGTTGTCTTATTTTTGAAACCAATGAACATTCATGGCATGGATTTTCTCAGATTAATTTACCAGAAAATCAACGGCATTTATCGCGTAAATCTCTGTCTATCTATCTTTATACCAAAGAACGTCCAGCCGAGGAATTATCACCATCTCATACAACTTTTTACATCCCACGCCCGCTACCAGAAAATATTCAACCCCATCAAGTTTTAAGCTCAGAAGATTACCAACAAATTAAAATTCTACTGAAAAGACGGGATGATTTAATTCGTTTTTATCAAGATAGAGAACTGAAAGAATCTCAGGATTTAGTTAGTTTAAAATCCCATATTAAGCGCTATCTATCCCTCCAATATCCTCGCCTATGGAAAATTATTAAAAGTTTAACCCGTTGGCAAAAGTGACCAGAAAAAAATCCCTACTTTCCAATCAAAGAAAGTAGGGAATAATCAAAAAAACTAACTGGGAACTTAGCCTAATAACTGGGTAGCACGCGCAGTTAAAGCATTGGCAGTTAAGCCATTATAGGCCATAATTTCCCCGGCACTGGCGGTGGTTTCTCCCCGTTTCCAAGCGAAGACATCCCGACGGGTATTACTGCGTAACATAATCGGTTCTAACATGGCGCTTGTACCACCGGTTACTCCGATTAAAGCATCACCGGCAAAGAGACTGTCAAAACCAGCATCATCAAGGAAATTATTATCAGCTGCCGAGCTAGTTTCACTCATCACATCGCTAGGACGGTAGAGACGACGGGGATTAATTACCGAGACGATTTTTACACCGATTCCCGCTGCTTCTAACTGTTGTGCAGACTCAAAGACGGGTAATAAAGTCATATCACCAATGACGGCAAAAACGACTTTTTTACTGCCTTCCGATTCCTGGAGAATTACGCCGCCTTTTTCTAAAGCTTGACGGGTTTGCTCAAAGCTGGTTCGCACTGGTAAAGGCGATTTACTAGCGGTGATTGTAATGCCTTTATTGCTAGTTCCTAACGCCCATTCATAACAGACTTGAATGCTGTTAGCATCGCAGGGAAAGAGAGGAAAAATATTGCCATTTCGCATCATAGCGGCGAAATAATTTTCAATCTCTGGGCGTTGGTGTGTCCAACCATTACGCCCTTGCTCTAAGGCTCCGGCGGTGAATAAAGTAATAGTAGAAGGGGTGGGACGACGTAACTCGGCCATCGCTTGGGTTACAGTCTGCCAAATCGGTAAACCATTGATAGCAAAAGACTCGTAGGAACACCATAAAGTTCGCGCTCCCAAGAGAGATAAACCGACGGCTAACCCGGCACAGGCATCCTCGCTTAAAGGCTCATAAACTTGACCGTTAGGTGCTTGGAAATAGGCATCATCGGTGGTGGGGTGAATAATCTTTAAACCGACGTTAATATTATTAATTCCCGAAGCGGCATTACCATCAGCATTAGTGACGACAAAATTGGGGTCAGCTTTACCCACAGCTACCACTAATTCCCCCATAGCAGTGGTGGCCACTTTTTTATCGCCACCCACAGTATATTCCGTCATCGGTAAGGTTCCTAAATCCGGCAGCGGGAAGACTTTTTCCGTCACCACTGTTTCTGCTGCCGGACCGCCTCCAGAGCGCTCGAAATTAGTACGAACAATTGACCAAGCTTCAGGGGGTAAAGCGCGTTCTTGTAAGGCAGTAACGATATAATCTTTTTCTAAAGAATCGCCTGGATAAAGATTATGAGAAGCTGCTCCCCGTTTGTGAACTCCCGCCCCTTTAAGTTGTTTAATAATGATCACCGTTAGTTTACCACCCAGGGCTAATTGGGCGGCTTTATCCGTGGCCATTAACACCGCTTTCATGAACTCCAGACGCTGGTTAAAAGAGAATTTGGTGCTATCTACATATTCCCCTTTTTGATTAGCATCATCGAAGTCTTTGGCATTAATGAGAATCACTTCCTCGAAACCATTACCGCGCCAATAGGCTTCCATTTCGGCGTTAGTTTTCAGGGACACCATGCTATGGTGTTCTTGGGAATAGCCATTCCAAACTAAAATTGGCAGAAAATTGGTAATTTCTGGATAAGCAGTGTGAAAATGACCAAAACTACTCATAATGTAGGGTTCTCCTAAACCACCATCCCCGATAGTCACAGGGAAAAGGGTATTAGGGTGTAATTTGGCCGCCGCCATGGCGAAATGTTGGCCTTGGCCCAAAGGACCGGCCGGCCCAAGAAGTCCGGGGATTTGTCCAGAAAGATGCCCTAAAAGTCCGTGTTTTTCCCGAAAACGTTCTCCCAATTGGGTGACGTTGCTGATGCCCATGGCTTCGAGAGAGCGATCAAGAAAGACGTTACTATAAAAACCGGGGGCATGATGGCCCACTTCAGTGAAAATATTTTTCTGGCCTAACATCATCAAAGAGGCAATCACGTCGGCAGCGCTGGCAAAACCGCCGGGGTGTCCCGATTCTTTGGTAGCGGTGATTTGTAGGGTGAGGTAACGCAAAGCATCGGCGGCTAGGAGGGTTTGATAGATAGCATTCGGGTCATTAGCGGCACTAATAGCGGTTTTTCCCTCAGCAATAGCGGCTTTTCCTGCATATTTATCAAATTCGGGTAAGGAACCCCCAAAATATTTTATCCCTTGACAAAAATCGGGAATTGTGCTAGTAGCTGTCATAAAATTAATATACCCCTTTACATACAGGCAATCATTAAAACTATCTTACAGTTAGCGGTAACTCTCGATAGATGCGATATTACAGGGGTTTTCCATAGGCGATCGACTATTTGTGCTACACTGATCGCCAATGTCAACGATAAAATTAATCCTATTGATCATGTTAAATAGCAGCCAATTACAGCATTTAATCAGTAAATCCCTACGTTATCTATTAATTATCGGCACTATTGCCCCCCTAACTTCCTTAGAGGCTCGCCCAGTCCAAGCCACGCCCTCTAGTAGCACTGCACCCCCTAAAGAAGCGATTGCCCCTATCCCCGCAGAAAGCAAAGATTACACCCTAGGAGAAGGGGATAAAGTGCGCGTCACCATCTACCAAGTGGCGGATTTAAGCGGCGATTTCCTCGTTTTAGCCGATGGAACCCTAACTTTACCTCTCATTGGTAGCGTCAAAGTGGAAGGAATGACCGTCACTGAAGCCGGCCAAACCCTGGCTAAACGTTACACCACCTATCTCAAACGTCCCGTGGTTACTGTTAGCGTTCTCACTCCCCGGCCCCTGCAAATCGCCATCGCGGGGGAAGTCAATCGTCCGGGTACTTATACAATTAACCCCGAACAAAGCCAAAAAACGCCCCTATTGACCGAAATAATCCGGCAAGCAGGGGGAGTGACTACGGTGGCCGATATTGGTCAAGTTCAAATCCGACGCAACCTCAAGGGACAAGAACAGCTAATTCAAGCGAATCTCTGGCAATTAATCCAAAAAGGCGATACAACCCAAGATATTAGCCTTAGAGATGGCGATAGCATTGTTATTCCCACCAAAACGACCCTTAGCGTCGGGGAAGTCAATCAATTAGCCGATGCCAATTTTGGACTAGATAGCGATCGAGAAATTAATGTTACTGTGGTGGGAGAAGTTTATCGTCCGGGGTCCCATCGTATTGTCCCCAGTCCCAATAATAACAATAACAATAATAATGACCAAGATCGCGGCGGCACCAGGAAACCGGCCCGACTAACCCAAGCTATCCAACAAGCGGGAGGCATCAAACCTCTCGCCGATATCCGACAGGTGCAAGTGCTGCGTTATACTCGTGACGGTTCCCAGCAGAAAATCCCCGTAGATCTCTGGAGTTTGCTCGAAAAAGGTGATATGACCGGCGATATCTTTCTTCAAGAAGGAGATACGGTGATTATCCCCACCGCAACTGAAATCTCGGCCAAGGAATCGGAAACCCTAGCATCGGCTAGTTTTGCCCCTAAAACCATTAACGTGAAAGTGGTCGGGGAGGTGAAAAAACCGGGGACAATTGAAGTTCCTCCCAATACCCCCCTCAATCAGGCAATTTTAACCGCAGGAGACTTTGATAAGCGTCGGGCCAATCAGTCCACAGTGGATTTAATTCGTCTCAATCCTAACGGGACCGTCACCAAAACCTCAATTAACATCGATTTTTCCCAGGGTATCAACGAGAAAACTAACCCGATTCTCCGCAATAATGATGTGGTTGTGGTTCATCGTAGCAATCTGGCCTCTGCCACCGACACCCTCGGCACGGTTTTAAGTCCCTTTACTGGTCTGACAGGACTCTTCAACGGATTTTTAAATCTTTTCCGTTAAAAAAGTTTACTTTACCCGGATGTCATTAGCTAAGTAATCGAGCTAATAATAGATATAGAAACGGCGAAAAGTCGTGAGCAGTCACGGCTTTTCTGCTCAAGAGACTCAGGAAAGAAAACTATGATTTTTCTCCTTACTCTAGCCCTAATCTCCCTGTCGATTAGCTACAATGTTCACGGCGAAATAATTAGCCTCAGTACCTGCTTATTAGGTCTTTTTTGTGGCTTATTAAGTTTGTTCTTTACACCCCTACTGGTAAAAGTTTTTATCCTTGTCACCTTAGTCCTCTTCCACTGGGATTTTCAGCCCTAAACCCGACTAAAACCCTAAGCAGACTTAACCCATCAAAAAAACTGTTATGCAAAAACGCTATCTCGGTCAGACTAATATAGAAATTACTCCCCTTCTCGTGGGTACTTGGCAAGCAGGAAAAAAGATGTGGGCAGGTATTGAAGATGAGGAAAGTATTAAAGCCATTCGTGCCGCTTTTGAGGCAGGAATTACCACTGTAGATACAGCCGAAATCTACGGGGAAGGTCACTCAGAATTGATTGTCGCTCAAGCTTTAGCCGATGTGCGAGAACAGGTAATTTATGCCACCAAAGTTTTTGCTAATCACCTTAAATATGAGGAAGTTATCGCAGCTTGTGATCGCTCTTTAAAAAACCTCCAAACTGATTATATAGATATTTACCAAATTCATTGGCCTAGTGGCTCATGGAACACGGAAATAGTGCCTATTTCTGAAACTATGGCCGCTCTTAATTATCTGAAAGCACAGGGAAAAATTCGCGCTATAGGGGTTTCCAATTTCTCCCGCTCTCAACTGGAAGAAGCCAGTCAATACGGCAGAATTGAGAGTATTCAACCTCCCTATTCTCTCTTTTGGCGCTCGGTAGAAAAGGAAATTATGCCCTATTGTATAGAAAATAATATTTCTATTCTGGCCTATTCTCCCCTTGCCCAAGGTTTATTAACAGGAAAATTTAGAAACGGTTATCAGTTGGCATCCGAGGATCATAGAATTAAAAATAAACTCTTTCATGGCGAAAACTTTCAGAGGGTACAAGCGGCTTTAAATCAATTAGAACCGATTGCTAACCGCTATAATTGTTCCCTAGCTCAATTATCTCTTGCTTGGTTAATCAAGCAACCTCAAACTAATGCAATTGCTGGGGTAAGAAATGCCGCTCAAGCAGTTAATAACGCTCAAGCAATGACAATTAATTTAACCCCAGAAGACCTAAAATTAATTGATAATATTGGTAAACAGGTAACTGATTTCCTGGATGATAATCCTGTGCTGTGGAATTTCTAAAAGTTATACAGCAGTTATCCTAATGGTGAAGACAGAAGCTTTGGTTAATTCTCAGGAAAAAGCCTGTATAATGATAGCTATAGTCCGATTCTTACCGCAGGATTATCCCTATGGCTAAATCGAAAAAACACAATCTGCAATGGATTAAAGAAACCCTCGACTTAAATCCAGATCATAACTGGAAATCTAGTCCGGGTAACAGTATTTTTGTAGCTGGTCGCGGTGCAGTTCGCTTTGAAGTTCCTCAAGATTGGCATTTTGAACCCGATGATAATTCCTTTCGTTTTTTAGATAGAAAACCCCCCGATGATGATTGTCGTTTAGAGGTTTCCTATAATTTACTTCCCCCCGGAGATTGGAAAGAATTACCCCTAAAAGGAATGGTCAAAAAGTTAGCTCGTGAAGATAGCCGCAATCCTCACGAAATCGGCGAAGTTATCCAAGAAAAACGTCAAACTGTCCGCATTGTTTGGGTGCAAATTCAATTCATCGACCCCCAAGAAAATCGTCCCGCTTATTCGCGCATTGCCGTGGGTATTGGTTCTGGGGTTCAATGTTTAATTACTATGGATTATTGGGTCGATGATGCGGACAAATTCACCCCCGTCTGGGATACGGTTATCTCCTCGCTGGTGTTAGGTTTATACATTCGCGATCCCCGCAGCGGTTTAGCTTTCCCCGACTAAAGGTAATAGCAATTTTGCAGGAAAATTTCCTTGACAAAAAACCTTAATTGTGATAATAGAAAAATCGATCGCTCGACTCTGGTGGGGATAGCTGCCGGTCCCCGCATTGACGGGATGTGCAGGAAAGCAAGAGGCACTCAGACTTAAACGCAAGCTATGACCTTGAGGAATAGTGATAAAAGTGGCCTGTAGGGCAATATTTAGGGGCGATTCGGGATTATTTACCCGTTTATAACCCTGAGTGATATTAAAAACCCGACCATCGGGGGTAACTTGAGAAACCACCGCACAGATATCGAAACTAACCGCATCTGCTTGACAATAACAATCCAGACGGGGACTACCCAAAATCGTTAAATCCTTCTCTAGGGGGAGAGAAGTGTAGGTAATCACATCACTGCGACAGTCTAGCATGGTGCGGTCGAATATTCCCCCCGGTAGGGCGCTATGACCTCCTAAAGATGGCACTGGTCGCCAAGGATCGTGAACGATGGTATCCTCGATCGCAGGTTCTAACAAAATCGCGCTTAATTTTCCCTCATCCTCGCGCAGATTGGCTAAACCCTGACTAGCAAGATAATAAATTTGCTGATTTTCTCTGGGAAACTTTTCCAGATATTGCCATTGATTAGACCCAATTTGAAATAGATACAGGGGAGGATTTTTTAATAACTCCGTTTCCTGACCTTTTAAGAAATAATCAAACCATTGCAGCTGCATTTTATCCACAGGACTAATTGCCTGTTGACCATAATCTATCTCTCCTACTTTTCTCCCCCAGGGTAGATGAGTCCAAGCACCAATAATTAGTCGTTGGGGATAAATAGAACGACTTTGTATTTCTTGGTATAAACTCAAAGTTCCCCGGAGATGAGGATCGAACCAACCCCCGATATGTAACATCGGTAAATCGATATTTTTTAACAGGTTTTGCGGTGATAAATTTTGCCAATAGTCATCGGGAAGATAACGAGTAATCCAATCGTGATAAAAAGAATCGGCGGCCAAATCTTGTAAAATTTGGGGAGAGACCGCAATAGGATCAAAAAGAGGTAAATTTCGGGAAGCTGCCCAGAGTTTTTGATAGGCAGTTTCTTCCCCTTTTAATCTAGCTGTTTCCGCATCTAATTGTATTGCCCAAGCGAGATTATATTGTAAATTAAATGCTTCATTTTCATAGGCCCAATCTCGATATAAATCATGAGCAATCATCGCCGGACAAATAGTTTTTAAAGCGCTATGACCATTAGCAGCCGCATATAATTGGGTCATTCCCTGATAGGAAAAACCATACATTCCCACCACACCCGTATTATTAGGAATAGTTAAAACCCATTCAATAGTTTCTAATCCGTCGCTAATTTCATGGGCAAATAAATTAAAATTTCCCGTCGAGTTTCCCCGTCCGCGGACATCCTGAATTACTACAATATAACCCTGACGTGCATACCAGCTAGGATGGGCATAAACCACCGTAGAAGCGATCGCTTTTCCGTAGGGTTGTCGCATTAGTAAAATGGGCAAAGATTCCCTACTATCGGGACGATAAATATCGGCAGCTAAACTAATTCCATCTTTGGTGATGAAACTAGCTGTTTCTTTTTTTATGGGGTAGGGATTAAACATTATTATCTCTTTCAGATCAAAAATACTGTCAGGTGGCTCAATCGAGAAAACTTGACCAAGACTAGATAAAGCTTAACTAAATGTTACAATAAAGGCGGACTGCCTCAATTGCCTAGGACTGGAGAAAAATCAGCGATGCTACGACTAGAGAAAATTAGTAAGATTTACCCAACGGGAGAAGTGTTAAAAGATGTCACTTGGGAAGTAAAAACTGGCGATCGCATCGGGTTGGTGGGAGTCAATGGGGCCGGAAAATCCACCCAACTGAAGATTATTATGGGGGAAGTGGAACCCACCGCCGGGGAGATCATCCGTCCTACCAGTCTCCATATCGGCTATCTTACCCAAGAATTTGAAGTGGATCCCCGTCGGACGGTACGCGAGGAATTTTGGACGGTGTTTCAAGAAGCGAATCAAGTCCACCATCAACTAATAGAAATTCCCCAACACATGGAAAAAGCTGATCCTGAAGAATTAGATCGCTTAATTCATCAATTGGATCGCCTACAAAGACAATTTGAAGGGTTAGATGGTTACGGATTAGAAGCACGCATCGAGAAAATTTTACCAGAAATGGGCTTCACTGTTGATGACGGCGATCGCTTGGTAAGTTCTTTTAGTGGTGGTTGGCAAATGCGGATGAGTTTAGGCAAAATTCTCCTGCAAACTCCCGACATTTTACTCCTCGATGAACCCACTAACCATTTAGACTTAGAAACCATTGAATGGTTAGAAAAATTCCTCAAGGACTTAACAACTCCCATGGTCATAGTGTCCCACGACCGGGAATTTCTTGATCGCCTCTGTACCAAAATTGTCGAAACTGAAAGGGGAGTTTCTACCACTTATTTAGGTAATTATTCTGCCTACCTACAGCAAAAATACGAACAACAATCCGCTCAGTTAAGTGCCTACGAACGTCAACAAAAAGAACTAGAAAAACAGCAAGCTTTCGTGGATCGGTTCCGGGCCAGTGCCACCCGCAGTACCCAAGCAAAAAGCCGGGAAAAACAATTAGAAAAGGTGGAAAAAATTGAAGCGCCAATCGCCGATGTGCGTACCTTAAAATTCCAGTTTCCTCCAGCAGTGCGTAGTGGACGAGAAGTGGTAACGATTAAAAATCTTGTTCACATTTACGATGATAAAATTCTCTTTTTGGGAGCAAATCTGGAAATAGAAAGAGGCGATCGAGTGGCGTTTTTAGGCCCCAATGGTGCGGGAAAATCGACGCTTTTACGCTTAATTGTTGGGTTGGAAACCCCCACAGAAGGCTCGATTGAAATCGGTAAACATAACGTTATTCCTAGTTATTTTGAGCAGAACCAAGCGGAAGCTTTAGACCTAACTAAAACTGTTTTAAATACCATTCATGATGAAGTTCCCGATTGGAAAGATGTAGAAGTTCGCAGTCTTTTAGGGCGATTTTTATTCAGTGGGGAAACGGTATTAAAAAAAGTAGAATCTTTGAGTGGTGGCGAAAAAGCGCGTCTTGCTTTGGCCAAAATGTTACTTGCTCCCGCTAACTTATTAATTCTCGATGAACCCACTAATCACCTCGATATTCCCGCTAAGGAAATGTTAGAATCGGCTTTAAAAGTTTATGAAGGCACGGTTTTAATTGTTTCCCATGATCGTTATTTTATCTCCCAGGTAGCTAACAAAATTGTCGAGATTCGGGATGGCGAATTAATTGTCTATGCGGGAGATTATCACTATTATCTAGAAAAACTAGACGAAGAAAAACAAAAAGCCGAACAAAAACGCATTGAAGCCGAAAAAGCGGCCAAAGCTGCCGCTAAACGGGCTAAACAAAAGGCCAAAAAAGGTTAGAATGTAAAGTATTACCCTATCCACGATTATCTATCAATTAATTAATCTTATGGCAGCTATAAAAGTAGGCGATCGAGTTCCTGATTTTTCTCTCCCCTCCCAAACAGGGACAACGTTTAATATCGGCGATTTAATCGGTAAAAAATCCCTGGTCATTTATTTCTATCCCAAAGATGACACCCCGGGTTGTACCGCAGAATCCTGCGCTTTCCGCGATAGTTACGAAGTGTTTACCGATGCGGGTGCGGAAGTTATTGGGATTAGTGCCGATAGTCCCCAATCCCATCAACAATTTGCCCAAAAATATAATCTTCCCTTCACCCTTTTAAGTGATAGCGATAACCGAGTGCGGAAATTATTCGGTGTTCCCTCTACCTTATTTGTCCTCCCCGGACGAGTTACCTATATCATTGATAAAGAGGGAATCGTCAGACATATTTTTGATTCTATGTTAGATTTTAAAGCTCACGTTACCGAATCTTTAAACACGATTAAATCTTTTTAGGTTGATGATCACGAAAGAAATCCTGATCGGATAATTACTTGGAAAGAAATTAAAACATCTATCGGATAATTGTGCTGGTTCTGACTTAAAAACACGCCAATTCAAGTCTGAATTGGTGCTTTTCATCTGGTTTCGGCTGAGCGCTTATGGGTCAAAACTCATCTTAAAACAGAGGAGGAAAAACCACGGTTCTCAACTTAGTTGGGGTTTAACTAGGAGGATTTTTATGCCAAGTAAAATAAAAAGTTGCTCCTTCACCTGCTTGAGATTCTATCCAAATTGTACCTCCTTAACTGTCTTTAGAGACTAGATAGTGATCGGTTGTTCTCCTCGGTTTTAGCCAGCGTCAACCATCACCAACGTTGATATGTTCTGCTTGTGGAAAAGCTTGCTCAGAAGTGGCAACCCTTTCTAAAAAACAGAAGGGATCACAGTCATCTAATTGAGATAAATTATCAAAACAATCATCGATCGCTTTTCTGGATAAAAAAGGTACTTATAGCGGTTCTCACACCTGTCTGGCAAACTTAAACCTTTGCTGATTAAGCTTTTTAACATCGATAATGTACCTCTTGCGAACAGGAAACGCTATATTATAGAAAAATATTGCTGAGATTTTTCCTATGCCTCTAATTAAAATTCAAACTTCTGTCACCTCCCTCAAGGATGAGACGGTTAATCAACTTTTGCAGAGTCTTTCGGCTAAATTAGCTAAACATCTGGGAAAACCCGAATCCTATGTGATGACAGCTTTAGAATCGGGGATAAAAATGACTTTTGCTGGCACTTTTGAGCCAGTGTGTTATGTGGAGATTAAAAGTGTTGGTTCTATTTCCGCCGCTCAAACTAAAAGCATGAGTAGTGATTTTTGTCAAGAAATTGAGGCTTATTTAGGAATACCGAAAAATCGCATTTATCTAGAATTTGCCGAGGCGAAAGGTGATCTTTGGGGATGGAATGGCACTACTTTTGGCTAATTTATGCCAAAATTATCGGAGATAGGGCTTATTTTAACTCTCTGGTTAAGATTTGCGCCTGTTCAATCCAAGCTAACATCACCGCAATATCGGGACATAAATCGCGTCTTTGCAGATTAGCCACCTGAAAGCGGAGAATCTGTCGATGCAATTGCTGAATTGATGTCTGTGCCAATTGCGGGATGGAAGCAATACCGGCATGAACCAGTAAACCGCAGTATTGACAACCCACGGCGGGAATAGAGGCTAATTCCGCCATTGCCACCCACTTATTAATATGTTTAGCCTGAATTTGCATTCTTACCGCTAATTTTTCCTTACCCAATTGCGGAAGAACTTTTTGCAAAAGTTGTGCGGTGGTATCGATACCGCAATCCTTTAATTTTTGGCAATCTTGGTCACTTAACCCCGGCAAATGTTCAATTAACCAGCTTTGCCTGTGGATAAGTTGCGATCGATTCATCGAAATTATTAACTATTGATAAGTAGATTATAGCAGTTATCCTCAGGTCCAGATTAGCTGGTCGATGTCTGGTGAGAATCGCTTCCCCTAGGTTCGGCATCTTCTTAAAAAAGGGGAAAAAGGAGGAATTCAATGTGTAGTTTTTATGAATTGTACACAGAAAAAAAGTTGATAGAACCAAAACGGTCTATCAACTCTTAAAATTATCTATTCAAGAACTAAAAATTAACGTTCTTGAAAGACAATTTTTTTGTCCAGGGAAGGACGGTTATTCGACTTAGAGGGGTACTTACTACCACCACTGCGGGGAGTTTTATTAATCACCGGTTTACTGCTCGTCGCTGCGGGAACTTCCCAATCGGTTTTCATCCACTGGGGACAATTTTGATCGTAGATCATTTGCAGGGCAGCCGCTGCGATCGCTTGTGGATCGTATTCTTCACTTAAATCCCGCACTAAAGGCAAGAAAGAAGCCATACGTTCCCCCGATAAAGCCTCTTTTAGCTGATTTTGCAGCTTGGCCAGACGTTTTGCTTCTACTTCCGCACGACTAGGAATGGGACTAGATTCCAGACGTTGACGCAGACGCTGTTCAATCTGACGTAATAAACGCCGATCGATCGGTTCTACTAAAGATATAGCAGTTCCCGTTTTACCGGCGCGGCCGGTGCGGCCAATGCGGTGAATATAGGTTTCGGCATTATCTGGCAGATCATAGTTAATAACGTGGCTGAGATTTTCCACATCTAGACCGCGGGCTGCGATATCCGTGGCTACCACTAATTTAATTTTGCCCTCGCGGAAACGTTGCACCAGTCGTTCCCGTTGCACTTGGCTTAAGTTACCGTGGTATTCATCCACCGTTTGCCCCGCTTCTTGCAGTTTGCTGGTTAATTCGGCCGCGGTTTGCTTGGTGCGGACGAAAATAATCGCCGATTCTAGGGGTTCGATCTCTAACAGGGGTTGCAGGACTTTTAATTTCGTCCAACCGCGAGGGATCAGATAAATTTTCTGCTCGATCTTAGCAGGAGCGGCCTGGGGTTGAGAAACCGTCACAGAAATGGGAGATTTCAAGAAATTAGCGATTAAATCGCGGATTTCCCGGGGCATAGTTGCCGAGAAACAGGCGGTTTGACGGGTGGAGGGGGATGCTTGCAGAATTTTCTTAACATCATCGATAAAACCCATACTGAGCATTTCGTCCGCTTCATCGAGGACTACCCAGTTTAGGGATTCGAGATGGAGTTTTTTGCGATCGAGCAGATCGATTACCCGGCCGGGAGTCCCGACCACAATCTGGACACCTTTTTCCAGACTGCGGATCTGACGTTCCATGGATTGACCACCACAGACTGTCAGGATAAAGAGACGACGATCATCAGAGAAATCTTTGATGGCGCTGGCTACCTGTTGGGCTAATTCCCGGGTGGGGGTGAGGATTAAAGCTTGAACGTTAGGATTTTTGGTGTCCATGCGTTCCAGTAAAGGCAGGGAATAGGCGGCGGTTTTGCCGGTTCCCGTTTGCGACATTCCTACCATGTCATGCCCTTCTAGAAGGAGAGGGATGGCTTTGGTTTGAATTTCGGTGGGGGTGGTGAATCCAAGCGTTTCTAGGTGTTGAAGACGGCTATCGGATAAACCTAAATTGTTGAAACCAGTGGTCATAGGGATTGTTTTGTGGGAATTAAATTAGAAAAATGGAAAAATTAGACTATTTCGCCGTAGAGATCGTAGGTATCGGCCGAAGTGATTCGGACCTGCACGATCGCACCTAGAATCGCCTCCCCTGTCACATAAACCAAGCCATCTACTTCCGGGGAAAAACGAGCGGAACGCCCGATTAATTCTCCTGTTTCCGGGTTTTCTTGTTCGATGAGAACATCGACAGTTTGACCGATATAAGCTTGATTTTTGCGTTCCGAGATTGGTTGCTGAGTTAACATCAACCTTTCGCGGCGTTCGTCCATAATTGCCTGTGGCACTGGATTGGGCAGGTCAAAAGCGGCTGTACCTTCTTCGGCGGAGAAGGTAAACACCCCGACGTGATCGAACTCATGACGCTTGACAAATTCCAGCAGATGGCTGAAATGTTCCTCGGTTTCTCCGGGGAAACCGACGATAAAAGTCGTTCGTAAAACCGCGTTCGGGATAGCTTGCTTGATCCGCTCGATAATGCCATCGTTGACTCGTCCTTGCCAGGGACGGTTCATCGCCCGCAGGATGTGGGGATGGGAATGCTGTAGCGGCAAGTCTAGATAGGGTAAAACATTCGGGGTCTCTCGGATCGCCTCGATAACCTTTGGCGTTAACCCGGTCGGGTAAGCGTAGTGAACGCGAATCCAAGGTATATCGACTTCTCCCAGCGCTCGCAAGAGTTCCGCTAATTTGGGTTCGCCATATAAGTCTAACCCATAATTGGTTGTTATTTGCGAAATGAGAATTAATTCTTGGACTCCTTGGCTGGCTAATTGTCGCGCTTCCTTGACAATGGACTCGATCGAACGGGATCTTTGATCGCCGCGCAGGTGGGGAATAATACAGAAGGCACAGCGATAATCGCAGCCTTCAGCCACCCGCAGATAGGCGACTCCCTCGCTGGTGGTGCGATAACGGGGCAGATTTTCATCGGCGATAAAAGTGGGATCGGTGCTGACTTCTTTGACGCGTTCTCCCGTCTCTACCCGTTCGACGATCTCGACAATTTTCTGATAATCCCCCGTGCCGACAATGGCCACGGCTTCCGGCAATTCCGTCAGCAGTTCATCTTGGAAATGTTGGGCCATACAGCCGGAGATAATAATTTTTTTATTAGCTTCCGCCAGTTCCACGAGGGTGCGAACGGATTCTTCTCTAGCTGCTTGAATGAAACTACAGGTATTAACGATAACGTAATCGGCCAACTCCTCGTCATTATCTACGGGATAGCCGGCCTTGGCCAGCAGTCCTAACATATGCTCGGAGTCGATCCGGTTTTTCTCACAGCCTAGGTGTGAGATAGCGATGGTTGGCTTATTGCCCATGCGATCGAGTATCAACCAAATCTTAAACTTCTCTAATGTTAAGACATTTTAACGGATTCCGGAATTGATAAAATCATTAGCAGTTAAAATAATTTCCCCCCCGTGGAACCGTGGGTAGGCCTTCACCCTGTTAAAATGGGTGAGCGGCGCATGGTTTGGGACGCTAAGAGTAGTAGACGCTGTGAACTTAATTGCAACTTTCAAGACAAAAAACCCGATTATTGGCGTGGTTCATCTCGCCCCCCTGCCCACTTCCCCCCGTTGGGGTGGCAGTCTCAAGACGGTGATCGAGCGGGCTGAACAAGAGGCGACGGCTTTGGCTGCCGGTGGTGTTGATGGTTTGATTATCGAGAATTTTTTTGATGCCCCCTTTACTAAGCAACAGGTGGATCCCGCCGTGGTTAGTGCCATGACGTTAATTGTTGATCGCATTAAAAATCTGGTGGTCTTACCGATTGGTCTTAATGTTCTCCGCAATGATGCCCATAGTGCCTTAGCGATCGCTACCTGTGTCAATGCCCAATTTATTCGGGTTAATGTGCTAACGGGGGTTATGGCCACTGATCAGGGCATTATTGAGGGTCAGGCCCACGAACTCCTGCGTTATCGGCGCGAATTGGGGTCTGAGGTCAAAATTTTAGCGGATGTTTTGGTTAAACACGCCCGCCCCCTGGGAACCCCTAATCTGACCACGGCAGTGCAAGATACGATCGAACGGGGACTAGCAGACGGGGTGATCCTCTCCGGTTGGGCCACCGGTAGCCCCCCTAGTTTTGAGGATTTGGAACTAGCAGTGGCAGCGGCCAAGGGAACACCGGTTTTTATCGGCAGCGGGGCTGATTTGGACAATATCGGGCAGTTGCTGCCGGCTGCCGATGGGGTGATCGTGGCTAGTTCCCTCAAGCGTCATGGCAAAATTACTGAACCGGTGGATCCGATCCGGGTGTCGCAATTTGTGGAAACGGCCCGGCAGATCAACGATCAAAAGGCAAAAATTAATAATTCTCTCCCTTCTTTGCCTCTGTCCACATAACCCCTTGCTAGAATGGCGGATAGTTATCGGTCGTCAGCGAGCCTAAGTTTTTAGGAATTGAAAACGTCCTAATTAACACAATATGGTTAGGGAATTTTTCCTTTCGACAAAGTACATTTCGATTTACCTCCTGACTCCTGAATTCTGCTGTAATTTAATCTAAATAATATTATGCGTCGTCGTTCTGTACCTTGGATTCATCGCTACTCCCGGCCCCTAATTGGGGGCGTTTCGATCGTGGGGGCGATTCTGACCGGCTATTTAACCATTACCAAACTGACGGGAGGGGCCGCTGCCTGTACCGCCGGGGCTAGTGATGGGGCTGGTTGTACTGGTGTTCTTAATAGTCCCTACGCTACGGTTTTCGGGCTGCCCTTGAGTTTGTTCGGTTTTTTGGCCTATATTGCCATGGCGGTTTTTGCCCTCAGTCCTCTATTTATTAATGGGGAAACTCAGAAAAATCTCCGCAAAAGTTTAGAAAATAATACTTGGTTATTGCTGTTAGCGGGGGCGACGGCGATGGCGGTATTTAGTGGTTATCTAATGTATATTCTAGCCACGGAATTACAGGAATTGTGTCCCTACTGCATCACTTCCGCCTTGTTCGCTTTAACCCTATTAATTCTCACAATTATCGGTCGCGAATGGGAAGGTTTAGGACAAATTATACTGCCGATGGTTGTGGTGGCCATGATTACTTTGGTGGGAACTTTAGCGGTTTATGCGGGAGTAAATTCCCCGACGGTGGCAGCAGGAAAAGAAGAAATTACCCGGCCAATGACAGCGGCTAAACCTCCCTACGGTTGGGAAGTAACCACGGTTTCGGGAAAAGCAGAAATCGCCCTGGCTAAACATTTAAAAGCAATTGGTGCGAAAGAATACGGGGCTTTTTGGTGTCCCCACTGTTACGATCAAAAACAGTTATTTGGTAAGGAAGCGGGAGAAATCCTCAAAAAAGAAGGGGTTTATATCGAATGCGATCCCCAAGGGGTTAATGGTAATCCCCAAGCTTGTCGCGATGCCGGAATTAAAGGTTTCCCCACTTGGATTATTAAGGGTCAAGAATATTCGGGAACCCAAAGATTAGAGAAATTAGCGGAGATTTCTGGTTATACCGGCCCGATGAATTTTAAATATACAGTTCCGGGACGCAATTAGGAAAGAGTTAAAAGTTATACTGGAGGCTGAACCTTGTTCAGCCTTTATTGTTGTTTATCAAGTTTAGCTACTTTGATTTATAATAAAAACGTAGATAAGTTGCTAATTATTGCTTATGACTCAGGTAAATCTACAAAAAGCTGCTAATATTCTCGGTGTAACTACCGCAGAAATACTAACATGGCAAAAGAAAAAATTAATCAAAGGTCAGAAAATAAATCAAGTTGATTGGTTATTTGATCTCGAGCAATTAACCAATCTTAAAAATAACCAATCCCCCGGAGAATTGAGAATTTTACAAACTGTTGAGCCAACTAATTACACGGTTATCGAATTATTTGCTGGCTGTGGTGGTATGGCTTTAGGTTTAGAAAATGCGGGACTAAAAACGCAATTACTTGTGGAAATTAACCAAGATTGTGTTAATACTTTAAGACTCAATCGACCGCAATGGAATGTTATAAATCAAGACATGAAAAAGATTAAATTTTCTAATTTTAGAGACAAAATAGATGTTATAGCTGGAGGTTTTCCCTGCCAACCTTTTAGTTATGCTGGGTTAGGAAAAGGATTAGAAGACTTGAGAGGGAGCCTATTTTTTGAGTTTGCTCGTTGTTTACAGGAAGTGCAACCTAAAATCGCTATGGCCGAAAATGTTCGAGGATTATTAAGCAATAAAAAAGGAGAAACCCTGCAATTAATGCTGCAAGCTTTACAGGAAATCGGTTATTATGCTGCTTATCAAGTTTTATCAGCCCAATTTCTCGATGTTCCCCAAAAAAGAGAAAGATTAATTATTATTGCCACCCGTCAAGACCTAAATATTAAACCGATTTTTCCCCAATATAAAAACTATACTATTTCTCTGAAAAAAGCTCTAGAGAATTGTCCCAGTTCTCCAGGAGTAGAATATAAAGAAAGAAAAAAAGAGATTATGTCCTTAGTTCCCCCAGGAGGAAATTGGCGGAATTTGCCGATGGATATTCAAAAAGAATATATGAAAAATAGTCTCAAAAATCACGGCGGACGGACAGGATATGCTAAAAGATTATCTTGGGATGAACCAGCTTTAACTATTACCTGTAGTCCGGCACAAACCCAAACAGAAAGATGCCATCCCCAAGAAACTCGTCCTTTGACTGTGAGAGAATATGCACGAGTGCAGTCCTTTCCCGATGATTGGCAATTTACCGGTAATTTAACCTCTCAATATCGACAGATTGGTAATGCGGTTCCCGTGAATATGGCCTATCATCTTGGTGGCTGTTTAATTAATATGTTGCAGGGGGATTATCTGGGGGAAACACAGCCAAAAACCGAACAGTTAAGCATTCCGGGATTAGAAGTTAATTAATTTTGAATAAAAGTAAATAGGGCTTGCTGAATAAATGTGAAATGTAGGCAAGGTAAGGGTTTTAGGGATCGTCGCCCGTACTTTTTCAGCAAACCCTAACTATTGATAACTACTGACACGCAAAAACTATTCATTTAGGATAACAAATACAATTATAATACTTTTGAATCACCGATAACTGTTTCAGTTTTATTGTTAGATGGTATAGGGAATCTCAATAAATGGATGTTGATTGAGATCAAAATCTTGGGTATTACGAGTGACTAATTTGAGATTATAGTAAAGGGCGATCGCTGCTTGAATGGCATCGGGCAATTTCCATTGAATAACCTTTTTGTTAGGCTGTTTGGTTGCCTTTTTTTTGATTTGTTCACGACGGATTTGAATGACTAAATCAGTGATGTTGACATCTAAATCTATCAGGGGAAAATGGCTTAATAACTCTCCTGCTTTTTCAAAGGAATTATCATCATTAAAACCAATGAGAACTTCGGCTTTAGTAATGACAGAAATATAACTTTCATCTCGGTGAGCTTTTAGATAAACTGTAGCTTGGGTAATACCATTAAAATGGTCGATTAAAATACAGGAGTCTATTAATCGTTTCATATCCACTCCTCCCGAATTTTTTGCTGATATTCTAAGCCATCTCCTTTAGTCCAGATTGCCTGGGTTTTATCTAATAAAGCTTCAAAATCGGCTTCTGTCTTTTCATCCTCAACTACTTGAATGTTAATGGCTAACTTTGTTCCTGCTTTAAAGGGTAAGTTAGAGAGGATAATCTTCTGAGAATTATCGATGGTTAAATAGGTTTGATAACTATTCATAATTATTGACAAGCAAAAACTATTGATTTAGGATAACAAAGACAATTATAATACTTTTGAATCACCGATAACCGTTGCAGTTTCATTGTTCTTAATAAAACTTAATATACTTCAATTTTCTCAAAAAAATCGACTGGCCTTTACAGGACTCGGATTAATGGGACTTCGCAAGAAACGTTAATCCAATAGTTAGGGTTTGCCGAAAGAAGCTAGATACAATTGAGTAACGCACAGAAAACGGGTTTCTCGGAGAAACCCGTTTTCTACTCATGCACTCATGCAAAAAGGGGAATAAATAATCAGTCTTTAATAACCAGATTTAGTATAACTACTTCTTGCATGAGTTCCTATCCTCAGCCAGAAATTGATTTTGTCCGATTTTACTGTCCGGAGTCTGTAGGGTTGATTCATGAATCAACCCTACAGATCCAGAAATTGATTTTGTCCGATTTTACTGTGCGGGGGGAATAACTTCTAACGGAATACTTTCAGTTTCTCCATCTTTAGATGGATTGACATCCGGACTTTTTTCTGCATCTGGAGTTTTTTCCACCGCTTTGGTTTCCGGGGTGGGGGGATTTTCGGGGGGGACTTCTGGACTGGGGTTCTTTTCCGGGATGGGGGTGAATTCCACCGGGGTTTCGCTTTCAGGAGACGGGGAAACTTCGGGGGAAGGTTCGCTATTACGGGTAGTTTCCGCGGGAGTTTCTTCTATCTGGGGAGATTCTGGGGTAGTTGCGGGGGTATCTGGGGGGGTGTCTTCGCTGGTTTTTTGTTCTTCCCGGGGACAGGCTGCCGATTCTAAACCGAGACGACATCGGACTTCCTCCCGTCCCAAAGACACGGCAATTCCCGACACCGACATTAACAAAGCTAGGATGGGTAAGATATTGTTCATAAAATTAGACTTGATTCTACTCCTCGACATCACATTGTCTATTTTAGATAGGATCGAATTGATATTGAGAACCCTTTGGCCCCTCATTGCCGCGATTAGCACGCACCAAGGGAACTTGATTAAAAATCTTAAAATCCGTGGTGCTTCCCTGCAAGGTGATTCCTCGATTTAAAGTTTCGACTACAGTAGCACGGTCAGAACTTTTAGCGATCGCTTCCCCTAATACTTTCATGGTATCGTAGGCGGTAGCAGTACGCCAACTGACGCGACCGCGCCAACTTTTCAGCGCATCTTTGGCAAAGGGATCCGTTGCTTGGAAACTCCAAGGTACTGCTAGAACTAATCCGTCGATGCTATCCGCTCCTTGAATAAGGATATCGGGTGTATAAAGTTCATTTCCGCCTAATAAGAGCATTCCAGACGATTCTTGGGCAATAGCCACGGCTTGATCAATGCGATCGCCGTCTTTACTCAAGGCCAAAAATACCACCCTAGCGCCGGCTTGTTTTGCCTGATCTATGGCGGTTTTAGCGTTAAAATTGGCTTTGGTGGTGTCTATTTCCTTAACTATCTTGCCTCCCGGTTCTTTTATCGCTTTAGCAAAGGAATCCTTTAATTTTTGACTATAGGGACTATCGGAATTATAAAAAAGAACCACTGAGGGAGAATTCTCTTGCTGACTAGCATAATTAGCCAAAGTTTTGGCCACTGCTTCCAGATAACTGCCTAAAACTTCCTGAGACTTATCCTTAAGGGGAATGGTTTTCAGGGTTGCATTTCCCGTTTGACTAACACTGGTAGTCAGGGGAGAAAGAATCGCTAATCCTTCTTTTTGGTAACTTTCAATCGCTTTTTGACTAAAAGGATCGATTCCGTGGCCCGTAACTGCCAAAACTTGACCGGATTGAATCAGATCATCGGCTATCGCTTTTGATTGTAACCCACCGCCATCATTAGCGATGACTATTTCCAAAGGATTACCCGGATTAGAATTATTAAACTCCTCTTGATACCTTGCCACACCTCGGAGAATTTCCTTGGCGCTGTTGGGGTCGTTAGCGATGGGGACAACAACGGCTATAGTCTTTTGATTACCTTTTTGTCTAGCTTTGGCGTTATTGTAATAGATTTTGCCCTCCGGATCGTTTGCTTGGGGAGTGGCCGCCAGTTGGTAAGCTGCGATCGCATTTGCCCAATCTTCCTTTTTAAAGGCCGCTGCGCCTTTTTCTTTGTTAGGAGTGGAATTAAGCAGTATTTTCTCACCTTGGCTAAATAAATCGGGATTTTTAGCCGTATTACTCACAAAAGTTGCCTTGGTTTGCTTGTCTGGGGTTTCTTCCAGGACGACTGGGGGAGTATCGGGTTTGGGAATGAGCATTTGCAATAGACTCCAACCCCCTAAACCTGCGGTTAAAGCGGTAATTATCAAAGCGAAGGGAAGTAACCAGTTAGATTTTTGGCCAACTCTAGTTGTACCCCCCGGGGACACCACCACCGTGGTTTTAACCGTCGTTGTTACGGGATCCATCGCTTCCCTAGGCAGGCCACAGATAGGACAATCAGGAGTAGTATTTTCGCAGGGTTCATGACCTCCCGCAATCGCTTGCGGATAAGTTTTACCATCTTTAGGGATACCGTCACATTGCCAAGTAGTCATAATCAGTTATCAGTTATCAGTTATCAGTTATCAGTGGGTAAGTTATCAGTTATCAGTTATCAGTTATCAGTTATCAGTTATCAGTGGGTAAGTTATCAGTGGGTAAGTTATCAGATTTGAGTTTTAAGTGAGCAGTATGTGTTAAGTGAGCAGTATTAAATAGCAGTTTCTTGCCATCTTTTCACTGTTTACTGATTACTGTTTACTGTTTACTGGTCACTGTTTACTGTTTACTGATTACTGTTTACTGGTCACTGTTTGAGGACGTTGTCGTAAGCTTTGGAAATAGAGGCCACCGATAAGCAGTAAAAAGAGGATATAGGCAACAATTTGACTGATATAGAGGTTTTGACGATAACCAAACAGGGATTTAAGGAGGAGTCCGGGGAAAGTGCGATCGCTCAAAATTTGGGAACCGTCCCAAACTTGAAAACCGAGAAGACAGGAGGAGGGGAGAGAAGGACAGAAATTGCGATAAAAAGGGTCAATTTCACTTAAAAGACTGATTCCTGCGTCGATATGTTTCAAAACACCGATGAGTAATCCGGCAACGATTAAGAGCAGCAAAGTCCCCATAATTTGGAAAAAGAGACGGATATTAATTTTTACTCCCCCCGCAAAGAGGAGAGTTCCCAACAAGGTTGCGACACTTAACCCCGCTATCGCACCGAAGGTTTGTATCTGCCAATCTTTTTGGAATTGGGCCAGGATAAAGAGGACAGTTTCAAATCCCTCTCGCAAGACAGCGATAAAAACGAGCAGAAAAATCGCTTTTCCTGCCCCATTTTCCGATTTTAAACCCGCTTTTACCGCACTTTCTACCTCAGATTTCAAAGATTTGGCCTGTTGAGTCATCCAAATTAACATCCAACTCAACATCAAGACGGCAATCAGTCCAAAAGTGGCGGCCAGCAATTCCTTAATCATTGGTACAAATGGACTAGGAGAGGCATCCACTTGCAAAAGGATTCCTCCTAGCAAAATACCGACCAAAACACTAGCCACTACTCCCGCACCAATACCACGATACACCCATGAGTTAAGTTGCGATCGACCCGATTTTTGTAAACAAGCGAGGACAATTCCCACCACTAAAGCGGCCTCGAAACCTTCCCGGAGAGTGATAATAAAAGTGGGTAAAGCGGAACTAAGATTCATAAGCTAGTCGATAAACTCTAGCTTTGATCCTAGCTTAAGCAAAATCCCGCAGCATCTTGCGAATTTCCAGATTGTGTAATTCTTCTTGTCCAATCATACCGCGAGCGAATTCTTCCAGGTAAATACTGGCATCTTCGACGGTTTCTAGGAGTGCTTTGTACAAATCAAGGGATTTTTTCTCATGATTGAGGCTCTCACTCAAGATTGCTTTGATATTATGTTCATAGCTTTCCTCGATGGGGGCAATTTTTAAGCTAGGATGACCTTCTAAACCGGTGAGAATTTCCCCAACTTGTTGCGCGTGGGTGAGGGATTCCGTGGCCTGAGTCTGGAAAAATTGGACGATGGGGATGCGATGGGGACCTGTCACCATCAGGGAATAGTGGGTGTAACGGACAACTCCCGCTAGTTCAAATTCCATGATTTCGTTTAGTTGTTCGATGGTTTTGTCTCTGTCTAGTTCTCGCATAAGATTCTCAATAATTTGTCTCTAATTGCAATTGTAGCTAATCCAGACTGGCTGAATAAATCTAAAAACCTTGTTGGCTAATATCTTTAGGCTTTTTTGCCATCAAAAAAGTGCCAGCCATTTGAGCAATAGAGGGGAAAATTTAGGCACTTTTTCCCTGAAAATGCCTAAAATCCTACACCCCACGAAAAACCCTTTCAGCAAACCCTAGGTGATGCAAAAAGACTTTAGCTGGGGGAATAGCAACTCAAGAGGTCATTAAAGGTTTCATTTTGCCTTAAACCATCGAAAACAAAGTTATTACGCACTAATTCGCCACATATATCCGGTTCTATGTCCATGGCTTCGCGTAAACAGTCTATCGCTTTTTCTTGTTGACCGAGGGCAGCATAACAGCAGGCGCAATTATACCACGCATAGCGATCATCTCGATCAATTTTTAACGATTCTTCATAACAGGCGATCGCTTCTGGTAAACGCTGTAATTCCTGTAAGATCACACCCTGTTGATACCAGGACCAGTAATCTTGCGGTCGGATATCGAGGGCGGTACGATAATTAAATAAAGCCTCTTGGGGATTGCCCCAATCCCGGAAAGCGTCGCCGCGACGATACCAGGCCCAATAATCCCGGGGTCGCGCCCCTAGGGCCAGATCATAGAAAGTGATAGCGCGTTCGTAATTTTTCAGCAATCGATAGGCCTCCCCTTGCCGGTAGGCCGCCCAATAGTCCCCCGGACTATGACTTAGGGCCCGTTGAAAACAAGCGATCGCTTTTTCGTAGTCCTTTAATTCCTGTAGATAAACACAACCTTGATCGTACCAAGCCCAATAGTTATCATCCTTTACCTGTGCAGCGTTAGCATAACTTTGAGCCGCTTCTTCATACATTCCCAAGTCTTCTAGTATCATACCCCTTTTGTACCATGCCCAATAATCATCTGGATAATATTCTAAGGCTTTTTCGTAGCTGATTAAGGCTCCCAAATAGTCCATTCTTTCTCTTAAAATATTGCCTTGGTCATACCAGTCCCGATAGGTATCTGGACGGCATTCGAGCGCTCGATAGACAGTGAGTAGATAGGTCATAGTCATTAATCTTTAACGGAGTCAGGAGTCAGGAGTCAGGAGAATTAAGAATGAGCATTTAATTAAATGCTCTATTTAACCTGAGTTCGGGATAAACTAAAACCCTAATTTTCTCGTTCGCTGTCAACCCTATTCTTTTGTGGAATGAGTAGGAAAATAGCCTTAACCAGAACTGAGGTTATTTAGGGATTTTATGCAATTTTATGTCTATTTTTCTCGTTTTTGCACTCTCAAAAATTAATCATGCAAGAACTCTACTGATTACTGTTTACCGATCACAGCAAAAAAGCTCTGGTGTTCCCTAACTAATATAACAAAGAAACGGCGATCGATTGTGATCGCCGTTTCTTTGTTATACTTTTAGAACAGATTCAGATCCGTTAAAGCGCCGAGACTGCTAGAAGAGACTAACTTGGCGAATTTGCCGAGAATTCCCGTTTTATAGCGTGGGGGGCGCGGTTGCCAATGGTTACGACGACGGGTTAATTCTTCCTCCGATACATTTAACTGCAAGAGACGCTGACGAGCATCAATAGTGATTTGATCTCCTTCCTCTACTAGGGCAATTGTACCACCCACCGCTGCTTCTGGAGCGACGTGACCGACCACCATGCCATAGGTTCCCCCGGAAAAACGACCATCGGTAATTAATCCCACGGAATCCCCTAAACCAGCGCCGATAATTGCCGAAGTGGGGGCTAACATTTCCCGCATACCCGGTCCGCCTACTGGTCCCTCGTAACGGACAACCACCACATCCCCGGCTTTAATTTTTCCGGCTAAAATTGCCTCTAAACAGGTTTCTTCCGACTCAAACACCCGCGCAGGCCCAGTGATGACCGGAGTTTTCACGCCGCTAATTTTGGCCACGGCCCCCTCTGTGGCCAGATTTCCTTTTAAAATGGCTAAATGACCCTCTTTATAGACAGGATTGCTAAAAGGACGGATAACATCTTGGCCTGAGGGCGGTTGGTCGGGAATATCGGCTAAAATCTCGGCGATAGTCTGACCGCTAATGGTGAGGGCATCCCCGTGGAGTAAACCATTAACCAGGAGAATTTTCATCACTTGGGGAATACCGCCGGCTTTATGCAGATCTACGGTAACGTAACGCCCGGAGGGTTTAAGATCGCAGATAACCGGTACACGCTGGCGGATGGTTTCAAAATCATCGATCGATAATTCTACCCCGATGGTGCGGGAAATGGCTAAAAGGTGCAGCACAGCGTTAGTGGAACCTCCCACCGCCATAATTACCGAAATGGCGTTTTCAAAGGCTTTACGGGTCAAAATTTGGCTAGGGAGAATCTGTTTTCTAACCGCCTCGACCAAAACCTTGGCCGATTCTTCGGTACTATCGGCTTTTTCCTCATCTTCGGCGGCCATGGTCGAGGAGTAGGGTAAACTCATCCCCATGGCTTCAAAAATGGAAGACATGGTATTAGCAGTAAACATCCCACCACAGGAACCGGCGCCGGGGCAAGCGTTGCGTTCAATTCCGATGAGGTCTTCTTCACTGATTTTACCGGCGCTGTACTGTCCTACGGCTTCAAAGGAACTGACCACGGTTAAATCGCAATCTTTGTAGCGCCCCGGTTTAATCGTGCCACCATAGACGAAAATAGCGGGAATATTCATCCGGGCCATGGCAATCATTGCCCCCGGCATATTTTTGTCACAACCCCCGATAGCGAGGACTCCATCGAGACTTTGACCATTACAGACGGTTTCAATGGAATCGGCGATTACTTCCCTAGAAACGAGAGAATATTTCATCCCTTCTGTTCCCATGGAAATCCCGTCACTAATGGTGATAGTCCCGAAAAGTTGCGGCATTCCCCCCGCTAATCTGGTTCCTGCTTCGGCACGCATTGCTAAATCATTAATTCCCATGTTACAGGGGGTAATGGTGCTAAATCCGTTAGCGATGCCGATGATTGGTTTGCTAAAGTCCTCATCCCCAAAACCTACCGCTCTTAACATGGCCCGATTGGGACTGCGTTGGGTACCTTGGGTAACAATGCGACTTCTGTAGTTATCTGCCATAACTTTATCTTTCTCCAATGGCGGCTTATGTGTGCGATCGGGGCTTAAGTTCTCCAATCGCACCTTTATTTCTATTTTCTGACTTTTGGCCGCTCTGAGCAGGTTTTAGGACAGTCCATCTCTAAAGAAAATATAAAACTGTGGAAGTAATGAACTATTCCCCACCGCTTCGCCAAGGGGCGAGTTTCTGACGCTTCTTTGTCGATGGTGGTTGGTGCGGACGGTAATGATTTGGTAGTAGTGGTCAGCCATGTTGCTTGAAGTGTGTAAAATATTTGTAATAAAAACAATTGGCTCAAATCAGTTTTTAATGAAGCGGTGTTATCATCTTAGCATACTTAACTCAGATAAACCATAAAGGCTCTCCTAGAGTAGTTATGTAAAAATAGTAACAATCAAGGAAGATATTGAGACTTAAAGTTATCTCAAAAAATAGTTAGAATCCTTGGTTTGACAAGAAGATAGAAACTGTTATAGGCTAAAAGACATAGCTCAAGCCGAGTCTAAACTTAACATTTCATTATATAGGAAGGGGTTATGCTGTCACTCCACTGGCAAAATTGAGATGCTTCCAGAAAATATTTAAGGTAAAATTAGATAGACTATCTCCAAAACTTAATTAACAATTAGGAAACTAAGTCAATGCTACAATCAGTTAAAGGCATTTATAGACAAGGAAAGATCGAGCTTTTAGAAACTCCCAATAACCTAGAAGAAAGTTCAGTTATTATCACATTTTTAGAAGATAAACCAATCCAAAAATATCCCAAATTGATGTGCTTTGGAATGTTCACGGGGGATTATCAATCTACAGAAGAAGATTTTTCATTCGCCGAATTTCAGGGCGATGCAGATGACCACTTAGATTGGTCTTAAACCGATGAAATATGTGCTGGATACTCACGCCTTAATTTGGTTTTTAGAAGGGAATCCCCGATTGGGAAAAAATGCCAAAACGATCCTTTCTGACCCGAACAGTGAATTAGTTTTACCGGCTATTGTTTTAGCTGAAGCGGCTTGGATTGTTGAGCGAGGCAGAACATCAATCCCTTCGGTTTTAGAATTATTTAATGCCGTAAATTCTGATCCGCGTTTAGTTATCTATTCTTTGGATGCAAGAATTATTAAACAGACCCTGAGCTTGTTGACAATTACGGAAATGCACGATAGACAAATTGTGGCAACGGTACTGGTTTTAGCCAATCAAGAAGAAAGCGTAACTTTATTAACTTGTGATCAAAATATTACTGCATCTGGATTAGTATTAACGGTTTGGTAGGATCACTGGTTTATATCATTGATGCGCCTCGTTTTTTCCTTTGCGCTTTAACTTCACTCCGAAGCTCAAAACGGTTAGGGTTCCAAGAATAGCAGCGGATTCAGGGACGGGAGTGGATGCTGCTCCTCTGATACTATCAATTTGTAGGGCAGAATTGAATAAAACTGCCCCATCAGGAGCTGATTCTGGTCCGACATCGACTACCCCAAACCCTACTTAGGTAGGAAGGGGTTATGCTGTCACTCCGCTTGCAAAATTGGGATGTTCCCAGAAAATAGGATGCATCTCAATTTTGGAGAAATACTTTTTCTAGGGATTCGGGAATTTTTCTCCAATCAATTAATTGGTGAACTTCAGGAAAAAAGAAGCATAAAAACGCTTCAAAATATTCGCTCTCCTGTGCTGACACATCCACCACTATTACTTCTATTTCACTATTACTTTCTAAGAGGTTTTTTTTTTCATGTAGATTAAACAGACCTGATTTGATGAGAATATTCTCTACTTTCCTAACAATTCTATACGCCGTTGATTCGTTAATACCCCAACTATTTCCCAGATGAAAATAGGTGCGATATTCTCGCCAATATTCTAGTGTTATTAGT
>NZ_JADBTR010000083.1:0-14134 GCF_020246065.1 Microcystis sp. M144S2 | reverse complement strand
CGAAAAAACCAACTCTTCCTCTAGCTTAGCTGAAGTTATCGATCGTATCCTTGACAAAGGTATCGTTATTGATGCTTGGGCTCGCGTATCTCTCGTCGGAATCGAATTATTAGCGATTGAAGCTCGTGTAGTTATCGCTTCGGTTGAAACCTACCTCAAATATGCTGAAGCAGTTGGTCTGACTCAATCGGCGGCGGTTCCTGCTTAAGGCTTGATCCCAGATTATCCTATCTGCTCAGTTAAAACCCGACCAGGTTTTCTAGATTCTCGGCTTTTCTTTAATCCCTATTGAGTTTAGTTACCCCTCTCTTGGGGCGCAATAGTCTATAATTGATAGGGTAGTTCACTATCTCAACTTTGGGGTGATAAGAAAAGTCGGACTCTACTGTCTCTCCCCCCAGTCCCCGTGAAGGTTTTCCTAGCGGGTGATTGGGTCTAATCCATTCCATAGTATTTAGTAATTGAGGACAACCCCATGCCTGCTCTCATCGAAAAGTTCCGCCAGGAGCGTTTATCGATTGCTGGAGAGGTAGCTAAACTCTCGCAAGAAGTCCAAGCTTTTTTGTCGGATGTTAAAACTGAAAGACAAAAACAAGCGCAAGAACAGGCAACTGCCTTGCGTCAGTCTTTCCAAAAAGTTCAACAGGAAAGCCACTTGTTTTTAACAGCTACCCAAAAACAGCGTTTAGCTCAAGCGGAAAAGCAAAAAGAGGATTTACGTCAATTTCAAGAACAACGTTTAGCGGCAGCGAAACAGCTAGACAACGACTTACGGCAACAGCGTCTAGATCGAGCCAAACAGCTAAAGGACGATTTAAGTCAATTCCAAGAACAACGTTTAGCGGCAGCGAAACAGTTGGAGAACGACTTACGCCAACTTCGTCTAGATCGAGCTAAACAGCTGAAAGAGGATTTAAGTCAATTCCAAGAACAGCGTTTAGCGGCAGCGAAACAGCTAGAGGACGACTTACGCCAACTTCATCTAGATCGAGCTAAACAGGTGAAGGATGATTTGAGTCAATTTCAAGAACGACGTTTAGCTGAAGCGAAACAGCTAAAAGACGAATTGCGTCAATTTCGTCAAGATTTGTCTATCTACGTTTTTGGCAAATAAATCTCTAGGTTAATTCCAACCCACTTAAGCCTAGGGCTAGAGTAAAAACCCTCTAGTCCCTTTTCCTGGCTAAACTAGAGGACTATCTGAGAATACAACAATAAGCCTTTGGTTTTCAACCTACCATGCTGATCCTGCTTTTATAAGTTTCTAGACTCAACCTAGTAGTGTTGGGTTCCTATTTAGTCCGCTCTAGGTCTCTGGTAAATTAAAAAGTATGATAAAGCTTCACTCAGCCTATAGTCAATGTCGTGATTAGTAGTCTTTTATTGACAAAGGAGGTAAGGGAAAAGGACTGCATCTGGGCTTATCATTGTTTAAGTCTTGAGAAGTAATCTAGACAAGAATTTTAGACCCTTAGCCCCTTGACTAATGAATATCCTAAAAGCACCTTCAGAATCAAGGTTCTAGAGCTAATTGATGACAGTTCCTAATCTTCTGGGATATTATATATTATGAGGTAAGCCTTAAAAGTCAAATCCGATTAAACTTCTTGCCGTAAAATTCAGGTGACACAAGCGTCCTTGCCTACTCGGTTATTAAAGGGAAACCTGAACCAGCAGTTGTTAGATCGAGAATATCCGTCCGCTTCAGGCGGGGATTATCAATGGTATTTACTAGATTTCAACTATGACATTTACTGAAACTCAAACAAGAAGATCCGTTCTCTCCCTTCGCCCCGGTCAATTTGTTGTTACGCCTTCGATTGATCAAATTGCCACTCGCGCCTTACGTTATCTAAACTCTGGTTTTTCCATTCATCTATGTGGTCCAGCAGGAACGGGAAAAACCACCTTGGCAATGCACCTGGCCAATTGTTTAGCCAGACCTGTGATGCTAATCTTTGGCGATGATGACTTTACCAGTTCCGATTTAATTGGTAGCCAATCTGGTTATACCCATAAAAAGCTGACGGATAACTATATCCACAGCGTTCTCAAAGTTGAAGACGAGCTAAAACACAACTGGGTGGATTCTCGCTTAACAATGGCCTGTCGAGAGGGTTTTACCCTAGTTTATGATGAGTTCAATCGTTCTCGACCTGAGGTCAACAACGTTTTACTCTCTGCCTTGGAAGAAAAAATTCTCACCCTGCCACCCACTAGCCATCAACCCGATTACCTACAAGTCAATTCTCAATTTCGGGCAATTTTCACCTCCAACCCAGAAGAATATTGCGGGGTTCATGCTACCCAAGATGCTCTAATGGATCGGTTAGTAACCATTAATATGCCTGAACCAGATCAACTGACTCAGACCGAAATTCTTGCCAAAAAAACGGGGATTGGTCGAGATGATGCTTTATTTATTGTCAACCTCGTCAAAACCTTTCGTGTGAAAACTGCGACTGAAAAAACGTCGGGTTTGCGCTCTTGTTTAATGATTGCTAAAGTCTGCGCCTCCCACGATATTGCGGCCAACTCCGCTGACTCGGACTTCCGTGATATCTGCGCCGATGTTCTCTTGTCCCGCACGAATTTATCTGTTGATAAGTCGAGAGCGATTTTATGGGAAATCCTCGAGGACAATCCGTTAGAATCCTTATCCTTTGTAGAGGAAGAGGAGCCTTCCGATGCCCAAGCGTCAACTTCTGAGCCTTCGACAGGAAATCAATCGTTAAAAGCCATTCAATCTTTACTGCGAGGCAACTTGCCCCAGCGAAAAGACTAATTTTATACTCTTATTGAGTGAAACCAACCGTGACTTCTTCCACTTTTGCTGGCTCGCTCAGAAACCAGTCAAGCAACTCCCTAAAAACAGCAACTCAAGGTTCGAGTTTAGCGGATATACTCGAACGGGTTTTAGATAAAGGAATTGTGATTGCCGGCGATATTTCCGTTTCGATCGCCTCCACTGAACTTATAAATATCCGCATTCGTTTGTTAATTGCCTCTGTTGATAAAGCCAGGGAAATGGGAATCAACTGGTGGGAAGGTGATCCCTACCTCCATAGCCAATCCCAAGCTTTACTAGCAGAAAATCGGGAACTTTCACTCCGACTGCAAACCCTAGAAACTGAGCTTGAAACCTTAAAATCCTTAAGCCAATTGAGTGCAATAGAGAGCCATGATACCAGTCCGAACGATGAAGCACATTCCTCAGATGCGTGAAATTCCTCACCTGAATCCTCAAAGGTTAGGAAATTTACACGAGACGATTGCCCCCCTTGATAAGGCCAGGGAAACTGCGATTAACAGCTTGCAAGGTTATCCCTACCTCCCTAGCCAAGGCCAAGCTTTATTCGCAGAAAACCTGGAACTTTCACGCCGACTTCAAACCTTAAAATCCTTAACCAAATGGAGTGTAATGGAGAGACGTGATGGCAGTCCCAACGATCAAGCACATTCCTCGTATATATTGAAATTCCTCAATTGAATCCTCAAACGGTCAAGAAGTTTACAGCAGTTAACGATTGCCTCTGTTGATAGAGCAAGGGAGATGGCAATTAATGGGTGGGCAAGCGACTCCTATCTCTATAGCCAATCCCAAGCCTTATTAACAGAAACCCCGGCAGCTAAACTTTAAGCCTTAAAATCCCTACCCCAATCGGGGGCAATCGAGGGCTACGATACCAGTTAAAATAATCAAGCACATTCCTCCTGTCGGGGAAATTCGTCACTGGAATCTTCACAGGGCAGCGGAAGGTTGACATTGTTTAATTACATCATTTTTTCCCTCAGATAAAATTTCTTGGCCAAGCTCCCCACTAGAGACTCACCCTTAAGAACTCCTAATTTACCAATTCCAACCATGACACTTGCTTGCACACCTTACGATTCTGATAATCAAGCCTTGCTGACCAGTCCAGAAAGTAATAGCCAAGCTGGTTTAGCCCCTTTACTGTTAACTGTTGTGGAACTGGTACGCCAATTGCTCGAAGCCCAAATCATTCGCCGAATGGAAAAAGGGGTTCTCAGTGAGTCTGATTTAGATAGAGCTGCAGAAAGTATCCAAAAATTGCAAGAACAAGTTCTCCATTTGTGTGAAATTTTTGAGGTTGAGCCAGAAGATTTAAATGTCCACCTAGGAGAGTTTGGCACTCTTTTACCGGAAGCAGGGAGTTATTACCCGGGAGAGGAGGGTATTAAGCCTTCTGTGTTAGAATTAGTGGATAGACTCCTCAATACAGGAGTTGTTGTGGAAGGAAATGTTGATCTGGGTTTAGCTCAATTAGACCTAATTCATCTAAAGCTTCGTTTGGTTTTAACTTCTCAGCCGGTTTAATTTGGGAGAATACTGATGACAGTGGGTCTTTATTTATATGGCATATTTCCCGAACCAGTTCCTGACGGACTGGTTTTGCAGGGGATTGATAATGAGCCGGTTCACAGTGAGATGATTGATGGTTTTAGTTTTCTCTACTCCGCTGCTCATAAAGAGAAGTATTTGGCATCCCGTCGCTATTTAATTTGCCATGAAAAAGTATTAGAAACTGTCATGGAAGCAGGGTTTACAACGTTGTTGCCCCTGCGGTTTGGCTTAGTTATCAAAACCTGGGAATCTGTCACCGAACAACTAATTACTCCCTATAAAACCCAACTGAAAGAATTATTTGCTAAACTGTCGGGCCAACGAGAAGTTAGCATTAAGATTTTTTGGAATAATCAGTGGGAATTACAAGCGGCTTTGGAGTCTAATCCTAAGTTAAAGCAAGAACGGGATGCGATGATGGGTAAAAACTTAAATATGGAAGAAATTATCCATATAGGTCAACTCATTGAAGCCACTGTATTGCAACGGAAACAAGACATTATTCAAGTCTTTAGAGACCAATTAAATCATCGAGCCCAAGAGGTGATTGAAAGCGATCCGATGACGGATGACATGATTTACAATGCAGCTTATTTAATTCCCTGGGAGCAAGAGTCCGAATTTAGCCAAAACGTTGAGGCGATCGATCAGCAGTTCGGTGATCGCCTAAGGATTCGCTATAACAATTTAACTGCACCCTATACCTTTGCCCAACTTGTCTAAGGAGAGTATTAGTTATGTTTCTCGATCTTTTATTTCTTCCTGTTACCGGTCCTATTGGGGGTCTGATCTGGATTGGGGAGAAAATTCAAGAGCGTGCAGATATAGAATATGATGAGGCGGAAAATTTGCACAAATTGTTATTATCCTTACAACTATCTTACGATATGGGCAACATTTCTGAGGAGGAGTTTGAAATTCAGGAAGAAGAACTTTTATTAAAAATTCAAGCCTTAGAAGAAGAAGAGGCGGCAGAAAACGAATCTGAATCTTCTCTCTAGAATTTTTCCATACTTCGCAGTTTCAGAACGTGCAATCTTTCCAACCCGATAGGCCATGAACAAAATCACAAATTGTAGCGGTGCTTAGTAAGGGCGGCTTTGACAAGCTCAAGAACTCGTTGAAGCTTGGTCATAACTAGCCCTTGATTAAGCCTTAATATTCTAGGTAAAAAGCTTGGAAATTACTAGAATTATTATTATTAGAGGAGTGAGCAACAGTTTTGGGGGAATCAGGTTTTTTAGATACACTAGGAGGGTTGGCTGTACGCAAATTTTGAATACTTTGTTCTGTAGTCTCAATTTGCTCTGTCACAAACGTGAGACGATTTTTTAATTGCTGAATCTGCCGCTCCATCATTTCTAATTTTTCTTGGATACGTTGTTTTTCAGTAATTAACTTATAAAGCTCAAGTTGGTGATCTGCTTCAGATTGTTTCCGAGGCATGGTGCTAATTTTAGATCTAATTGGTCTGGGTGGACGAGTGGTTGTCATAACAATCCCTGAATAACTTAGAATATTCTAGCATATCAACGCCCCAATATAAAAATTTGTAAAAAATCGTCAATTTTCTTTCGGTCAACCCTATGAAATTGTACAATCTATATACTTACGCTTTTTTGAAAACCCCCATAGAAAGCCTAAAATTACCCGTTGGAATGGCTAACCCATTGTTACTGATAACTGTTGGCTCTCTCTCGGCCGTAGTCGAACCCGAAGTTGGTTTAGACACTTTACAAAATGATGATGAACGCTTGATTCAATCGGTTTTATGTCATGATCGAGTCATCTGTGAATTATTTCAACAAACCACTATTTTACCCTTACGTTTTGGCACATCTTTTTTACAGACAGAAAATTTACTGACTCATCTTTGTTCTCATGGCCAAGAATATCAAGAAAAAATTGAAGAACTTGAGGGAAAAGGAGAATATCTTTTAAAATGTATTCCTCGTAAGCCAGAGGAGCCTGTACTCTCTTCTGAAAGCAAGGGCAGACAATATTTTTTAGCCAAAAAACAGCTTTATGAAGCCCAACAAGATTTTTATACTTTGCAAGGTTCAGAATGGCAAAATCTCGTCGATTTAATCAAACAAAGCTATCTATCAACGAGGATTATTACTGCTCCGGGGACAGAATCACGAATTTATCTTTTAGTTGATTTTCAAGAACAACCTTTACTAATCGAGCAAGTCTTGCATTGGCAGAAAGCTTGCCCCCGTTGGCAATTACAATTAGGACAAGTTTCTCCCCCCTATCACTTTACTTAACTTGATTTCTCTATGACTAACTTTAACTTGGTAAATAACGCTCTAAGTTGCTATGACACTCGACATTTAGTTATGTTTAGTGGCAAAGGAGGAGTGGGAAAAACCACCCTTTCCTGTGGATTTGCTCGCCGTTGGGCCAAATTATTTCCCGAAGAACAAATACTGTTAATCTCAACCGATCCTGCTCATTCTTTAGGGGATGTATTGCAAACAGAAGTTAGCGATCAAGCATTACCTGTAAAAGACTTACCCAACTTAAAAGTTAGGGCATTAGATGCGGAAAAATTGCTCTTAGAATTTAAAGAAAAATACGGAAAATTTTTAGAACTTTTAGTAGAACGGGGCAGTTTTGTTGAAGGAGAAGATTTAACTCCTGTTTGGGATTTAGACTGGCCAGGTTTAGATGAAATTATGGGTCTATTAGAAATTCAGCGATTACTTATTGACAATGTTGTAGATCGAATTGTTGTTGATATGGCTCCCTCTGGTCATACCTTGAATTTATTGGGGATTAAAGACTTTTTAGAGATTATTTTAAATTCTTTAGAGTTGTTTCAAGAAAAACATCGTGTTATTTCGCAAACTTTTTCAAAAACCTACAATGCCGATGATGTGGATGACTTTTTAGTCAAAACACAAGCAGAATTAACCGAAGGCAAACGAATCCTACAAGATCGGGATTTTACCCTTTGTTTAATTGTGGCAATTGCCGAACCGATGAGTTTATTAGAAACCGAACGATTACTCAATAGTTTGCATCACTTAAATATTCCCTGCGGCAGATTATTTATTAATCGCATTCTAACGGATCCTAATCAAAATTTAGATCGCTACAGTGAGCAACAGCAACTCTTGGATAAATTCCTAAAAATTCCAGGTCAAGAGACAATTTTCACCCTGCCCCAACAGGCAAAAGAACCCCTGGGAGGTGAAGCATTAGATCAGATCATGAGTCAAATTGAAATTATCGAAAAAGTAGAATTTATGGCCCCGCCTCCTATTCAATGGCCGCAAAAAATTCTGCCGATTTTTAGTGATTTTATTGACGACAAACGCCAACTCATTATCATTGGTGGCAAGGGGGGAGTGGGAAAAACCACCGTTGCCGCAGCTATTGGCTGGGCGTTAGCTAATCGTCATCCCCAGCAAAAAATTAGAATTATTTCTATTGATCCGGCTCATTCTTTGGGAGATGCCTTTGGGACAAAATTAGGACATCAATCCACACAATTAACTGCTAATTTAAGTGGTCAAGAAGTTGATGCTAATATCGTTTTAGAAAAATTTCGGGATGATTATTTATGGGAACTGGCAGAAATGATTAGTGGTGAAGGTAAGGAAGAAGGGAACATCAAACTAGCTTATACTCCAGAAGCTTGGCGGCAAATTGTCGCTCAATCTCTGCCAGGAATTGATGAAATGTTGTCCCTAGTAAAAGTAATGGAGTTATTAGACCAGAAACAACAAGATTTGATTATTTTAGATACGGCTCCTACCGGTCATCTCCTGCGATTTTTAGAAATGCCAACGGCTTTAGGAGATTGGTTAAGTTGGATTTTTAAGCTTTGGATGAAGTATCAAGATGTCTTAGGGCGTGTAGATTTAATGGGACGATTGCGAATCTTAAGACAACAGGTGATGTCTGCCCAGAAAAAACTCAAAGACCCCCAACATACAGAATTTATTGGAGTTTTGCAAGCCCAAGATGCCATCGTTGCCGAACAACTGCGATTGACAGCATCTTTGAAAAAAAAGGGAGTCTATCAACGTTACGTCGTGCAGAATCGTTATCATGCTAATGAGGAAATTGATCGGGATTTATTCCCAGATCAAACTTTGATCCGCTTACCCAGTTTACCTCGGTCTGTAGAACCTCTAGCCCGGGTCAAAGCCGCGGCAGATCTGTTATTTTAAAGGTAATTAGTCTTTAAAGTCGGACTTCTTAACCCCATCTATCACCCAGTCCCCATCCTTCACTTGACTCAGGAGAAATTTTATGGTAGAACTATTCAAAGGCTTTGAGCAATTAGTCGAACTGGCTAAAACCTTAGAGGAAAAACTGGAAAAAGGGGAAATTAAAACCGAAGTGCAGTTTAACTCTCGTTCCTTGAGTAACATCCCCCGTGCTGGCGGTATTCCCCGTTCAGGGGGAGTTTCTCGCCCGAGCAATTCTGGTGGGGATGATTTTGAGGTGAATCGCAATCGCGATACCCCCACCGATTCAGGGGTTGAAGACAGTGTGACACCGCCCGAAGGACCGACCACGGCTTCCCTGAAAGATGTTGGTGGCTTGACGGAAGTGATTAAAGAACTCAAGGAACTAATTGCCATTCCTCTGAAACGCCCCGACTTATTGGCCAAGTTAGGACTTGAACCCACTCGCGGCGTTCTCTTAGTCGGCCCCCCTGGAACTGGTAAAACCCTGACTGCCCGTGCTTTGGCCGAAGAACTCGGTGTTAACTATATTGCCTTAGTTGGACCAGAGGTGATCAGCAAATATTATGGGGAGGCTGAACAAAAACTGCGGGGAATTTTTGAGAAAGCCAGTAAGAATGCGCCTTGTATCGTTTTTATTGACGAAATTGATAGCATGGCACCCGATCGCAGTAAAGTTGAAGGGGAAGTAGAAAAAAGACTGGTGGCCCAATTGCTGGGTTTAATGGATGGTTTTGCCCAAAGTCAAGGGGTGATTGTTCTAGCGGCGACAAACCGTCCCGACCATCTTGACCCTGCCCTCCGTCGCCCCGGACGGTTTGACCGAGAAGTCCTCTTTCGGGTGCCTGACCGCAAGGGCCGTTTAGAAATCCTGCAAATTCTCACCCGTTCCATGCCCCTAGATGAATCAGTTTCCTTAGATCTGATTGCCGATAATGCGGTGGGATTTGTCGGGTCAGATTTAAAAGCCGTTTGCCAGAAAGCGGCCTATAGTGCTTTGCGGCGCCAGGTTCCTACAATTGACTCGCAAATTCCAGAAACAATGACGGTGGTCCAAGCCGACTTTTTGCAAGCCCTTAAAGAAGTTAAACCGGCGGTATTGCGGTCTGTGGAAGTGGAATCTCCCCATGTGGCCTGGGACAATATTGGCGGACTTGAACAGATTAAACAAACCCTACAGGAGTCTGTGGAAGGGGCATTACTCCATCCGCAATTATATACGCAAACCAAAGCCCAAGCTCCCAAAGGTATTTTACTTTGGGGTCCCCCCGGAACGGGAAAAACCTTATTGGCCAAAGCGGTTGCATCTCAGGCGCGAGCTAATTTTATCAGTATTAATGGACCTGAGCTTTTGAGTAAATGGGTGGGGGCGAGTGAACAAGCGGTGCGCGAGTTGTTTGCCAAAGCTCGTCAGGCAGCCCCTTGTGTGGTTTTTATTGATGAAATTGATACTTTAGCACCGGCAAGAGGTCGTTATAGTGGGGATTCAGGCGTGAGTGACCGGGTTGTGGGACAAATCCTCACGGAGTTAGATGGGTTGCAAACGGGGGCAACGATTTTAGTGATTGGAGCCACTAATCGCCCAGATGCCTTAGATCCAGCCTTATTGCGAGCAGGACGGTTAGATTTACAGTTAAAAGTTGATTTACCGAATGCCTCTAGTCGTTTAGCAATTCTCGGGGTCCATAATGATGAACGTCCTTTAGAGGATGTGGATTTAGGCTATTGGGCCGAGGCAACCGAAGGCTGGAATGGCGCAGATTTAGCGTTATTATGTAACCAAGCGGCACTGATGGCAATTCGTCGTTATCGCCATCAGGGAATGACTGACCCAACTGAGATTCGCATTACAACGGCTGATTTTAATCATGCTTACCAACTGTTGGTTGAACAGCGTGCCAATTGATTTTTTTCCCCCCTACTTAAATAAAGTAAGGGGGGAGAATCTCAACTCAGGAAAACCATCCTAAAAAGAAAAATTTGCCAAAATGTCTGCATTGACTGTTTGTCTGCGATATTGTCTAGCTTTTGAGCGTTTTTTCCAGCTGGGCTACCCTTGCTTTCTGTTGCTTCAAATCGGCTAGTTGTTTTAGTAATTGTTCTCTGACTTCATAGCGATAGGCAAAAAAATGCTCACCTATCCCTAGGGTCGCTAGATACTCTTCTAGCAGACGGGGTTTGACCCAGGCAATCACTGCCAGTTGCCACCAGAAACGGAAGCGCGTCGGTCGGACAATCCCCTGCCGCCAGAGCAAGGAACGGAACAATTGCCACTGTTGCCAATCTAATTTACGGTTCGATTTGCCGCGCCATCCCCCCATGATCATGAAATGGTTGAAGGTTCGTTTCAGGTAGTTAACAGGCTCGTAGATTTCCCAGAAAGCATCGATGTATTCTTCGGTAATCTCTTCCACCGGGCGAGTTGGCTCAAAGTTCATCATTGCTCCCTGATGGAAAGTACCCATGCCATCCACCAGACGACCTTCCCGTTGCAGGCGATTCCATAGGGCGGTATTTTGCAGGGCCTGGAGCAAGCTAAACTGCCCTTGGGGAATACTCGCCTCCATAATAAAATCTTTGATCCGCTGCCCTGCGCCAGGTTTCTCATTGTCAAAACCGATAATGAAGCCAGACATAATCTGCAGCCCCATGCGGGTAATTTTGTGACAGGATTCGATCAGGGATTGGCGGGTGTTTTGAACCTTGTTAATGCCCATTAAGCTATCGGTATCTGGTGTCTCAATCCCCATAAACACCAGCATAAAGCCGGCCTTGACCATTAGCTCGATCAGTTCGCTGTCTTCGGCCAGATTAAGGGAAGCTTCCGTAATCAGTTTAAAGGGATACTGGTGTTGCTCCATCCAGGGGATCAACTCCCGCAGAAACACCTTGGCATTCCGCTTATTGCCAATGAAGTTGTCATCCACAACAAAAATGTAGCGCCTCCAGCCCAGTTGATATAACGTCTCCAACTCAGCCAACATTTGTTCTGGGGTTTTGGTGCGAGGTTTGCGGCCATAGAGGTTGATGATGTCACAAAATTCGCATTGAAAGGGGCAACCGCGAGAAAACTGCACGGTAATCGCCAGATAGGCATCCAGATCTAGTAAATCATAGCGGGCGATCGGTGTCATGGTTACATCTGGTTTCTCGCTGGCTCTAAAGACACCACTCGGTTCACCCCGCTCCAGGGCTGCCAAGAACAGAGGGATTGTCAGTTCTCCTTCATCGAGAATCAGGTAATCTGCCCCAGCTTTTTGGGCAACTTCTGGATAGGAGGTGGGGTAAGGCCCGCCTACAGCCACTTTTTTACCCAACTGCAACCCTTTGGCAATCAATTCTTGAAAGTCCTTTTTCTGAATGATCATGGCGGAGATGATTACCAAATCGCACCACTCCCAATCCGAAGCTGTTTCTAATCTGACATTGCGATCAACAAACCGGATTTCCCAATCCGATGGTAACAGGGCTGCCACCGTAATTAAACCCAGGGGCGGATTGGTTGATCTTAAACCGGCTAGATCTAAAGTCTCTTGATAGGACCAAAAGGAGTTGGGCATCAGCGGCCATAGTAATAGGGCTTTCATTCAGGTGTCTCCAATGAAGAAGCTATATGCTTTACATACTAGCCACAAAGCCTAAGTCGATCAAGACTGTTTTAACATCTTTTTTTACTAATAAATTAGTTCTAAATAAATCGTTAAAAAACAGCAATTTTTTCGAGATTAGCACAATTAAATGCACGATGCTTGCTAAAAACTCGTGTTTTCCCATTTTTATCAACGCAATCTAGAGGCTGTTTGCCTCTTTTGGGTATTTTTGGTTAGGTTCCCTAAAAAATGCTGATTCTGAAAAACCCTCTTAAAATTCGCAAGCACCGAATAGTAGGGGTTTCAGTCCCTAGGAAGTCTGTTTTATCGGTAAAACACCAGTTACTAGACATCTCGACAATGACTATTTCTGGTCAGATAAACATAAGCGTAATTACACTATTTTATACCGAACCATCATGAATCAACCACCAGAAAACATAGTTTATATCTCTTTAATTTTGGAAGATGAATAAATTAGATAACTGGTAATTATAGTCATATTTATGACCAAGATAAATTATACTCAGCTAGTTGATTCGATTAATTCTCCTCACTTAGGAGAGGGACAATCTCGCAGATAGCCAGTCAATCATCCTCGAGTGTGATTATCTGGTTTTAACTAATTGCGGTAAAATTAACCTAAATTCTCTATCGGCAAATTCGATGACTTCCTTCACTACTTCCCTGGCTCTTTTAAGTCAATTTAAATTGGGAGATTTAAACTTAGAAAATCGTCTTGTGCTTGCTCCCATGACGCGCGCGCGAGCCGGAGAAAAACGTCTTGCTAATGAGATAATGGCCGAGTATTACCGGCAAAGGGCCAGCGCGGGATTAATGATTACGGAAGCGACGGTAATTTCTCCCCAAGCTAACGGTTGGCAAAATACCCCCGGTATCTACACCGATGAACAAGCGCAAGCATGGCAAATGGTGACTAAAATCGCCCAAAGAAAAGGAACACCAATTTTTTGTCAATTGTGGCACTGTGGTCGCGCTTCTCATCCCAGTTTTCAGGAAAATGGGGCTTTACCCGTTGCCCCTTCCGCAATTAAGATTAAGGGGGAGTTGCATACACCCATAGGCAAACAGCCCTACGAGACCCCTAGAGCCTTAGAAACCGAGGAAATCCCCACAATTGTCGCCGATTACCGCCAAGCCGCTCAGAGGGCAAAATTAGCGGGGTTTGATGGCATAGAAATTCACGGGGCTAATGGTTATTTAATCGATACTTTTCTACAATCGGCCACTAATCAGCGTCAGGATAAGTACGGTGGCAGTTTGGCAAATCGCTATCGTTTTTTACAGGAAGTGGTCGAGGCAATTTTAACTGTTTTTCCCAGTCATCGGGTGGGGGTGCGTCTGTCTCCCAATGGAGTTTATAATGACATGGGTTCCGAGGATTTTCGAGAAACTTTTCTCTATATTGCCCAAAGATTAAATGAGTACAATTTAGCTTATTTGCATCTGCTAGATGGCTTGGCTTTTGGTTTTCATCAAAAGGGTCAACCGATGCTTTTATCCGAGTTTCGGGCTGTTTTTAATAGTGCATTAATCGGCAATTGTGGTTATACAAAAGAAACTGCTGAAGCCGCTATTCAGTTAGGAGATGCGGATTTAATTGCTTTCGGTCGCCCCTATATCAGTAATCCCGATTTGGTGGAAAGATTCGCCAATAATTGGCCCCTTAATCCCGATGCTGAGATGAAAGATTGGTATTCTTTTGACAAGGAAGGTTATATCGATTTTCCCAGTTATAAACCCTAGTTAAGTAGCTGGTTATAATTAAATCAAAAATGGATTTTAGGTTCGATCCCCCCTGCCCCCCTTAATCTGTCCTTTAGTCACATCTTTCTTAACATTTCAAACCTTTGTAGCACAAGGCTTTCAAGACTCGGTTAACAATCTGTAATATTCCTTGTTGACACCCTTACTGACAAGGAAAAAACTGAAATCAAGTCAGGATAAGGGTT
>NZ_JADBTR010000082.1:0-83392 GCF_020246065.1 Microcystis sp. M144S2 | reverse complement strand
GGCGATATCCCTGGAGATATTGGACAATGTCTCAATGATGCTTCAGTTATTTCGGTTTTAGAAGAGATGTTAAAAGCCGCACTTATAGTAAATTCTTTTGAGGAGTGTAGGAAGTCTTTTAGTATCATCATAAATAAGTAGGGTGGGTAATACCTACCTTACTTAGTAAACTGTTTGAAATCATCGACAATATGATGACTTTATCCCCTGAATTACAGTCAAGTTTAGAGAGTAAAATCAAACAATTTGAGGAGGAAAGAACCATGCCTTTAATGAGTAATATGGAGTTACGAGGAATCGAACAGGGTAAGGAAATTGGGGTGCTAGAAAAAAGCCGCGATGCCATAAAAACAGTTTTAACTGTGCGGTTTGGACAAATTTCTTCAGAAATTGAAGAGATAATCGGCAAAATGACTAACCCTACTATCTTAGAAGAGCTACTAAAATTAGCAGCTACTGCTAATTCTCTCGCAGAATTTAAGCAGTTTTTGGCAAGAATCCAATAATCTTATCCTAATATCTAGAAAACGGGTTTCTTTGAGAAACCCGTTTTCTGTATAATGTTAATTTATGTTATAGAAACCTTGAAAAATTCGGGATTCTTTGCATAAAATAGTCGCATTAATCTTTTGCGGTCAGTGTCATGACTTCTACCCTGTTGCCGAGCTTTCCTGCTGTTGACGATGTTTTGTTCAATTTCGCTCAATCTGATGGCTTGAGTCAAGCTAATCGGGTGGATAGTGTGAGAAATCAGCGTTTAACCGCTACTGTAGTTTTCCTCGATGCTGGTGTTAGCGATTATCAAAGTCTCCAAGCTGGAGTAATTCCAGAAGTCGCCACTGTTATTCTCTCTCCCAACGAAGACGGAATCGAACAAATATCCGCTTTTTTACCACTGTTGAAACCTCAGATTTGTCGGATTTGCAGACATCTGGGGTTTTTCAGCCAGATATACCCTTCTTTGCCGGCTTAAGTACCTAAGCAAAATTAATGACACAAATCTAACCCCCCCCTTGCCTCTTGCCTATCTCCACTAGGAAATTTATTTTGCACCACTACCTAACTGTTTAATTTTCACCCTTTATTCAGGAAAAAGTCATGTCAACTCCTTTTTTAGTTAAAGATATCACCCCCGGTTCCTCTGGCTCCTTCCTCAGCTATCTAACGGCGGTGGGCAATACCCTGTACTTCCGGGCCTTTGACGGCGTGAACGGTGATGAATTGTGGAAAAGCGACGGCACGGCCGCAGGTACGGTTCTGGTTAAAGATATCCGCCCCGGTTCTTCTAGCCCCGACCTCCACGGTCTAACGGCAGTGGGCAATACCCTGTTCTTCATTGCCTATAGCCAGGTTGCCAGCGATGAGGAATTGTGGAAAAGCAACGGCACGGCGGCCGGTACGGTTCTGGTCAAAGATATCTTCCCGGGTTTATCTGGCTCCGGCCCCCGCAATCTAACGGCAGTAGGCAGTACCCTGTTCTTCACTGCCTATAACGACGTGAACGGTCGAGAATTATGGAAAAGCGACGGCACGGCGGCCGGTACGGTTCTGGTCAAAGATATCAACCCCGGTTCCTTTGGTCCCTACCCCTACAATCTGACGGCAGTGGGCAACACCCTGTTCTTCCAAGCCAATGACGGCGTGAACGGTGGGGAATTATGGAAAAGCGACGGCAGGGCGGCCGGTACGGTTCTGGTCAAGGATATCTGGCCCGGTTTATCTGGCTCCAGCCCCCGCCATCTGACGGCAGTGGGCAGTACCCTCTTTTTCACTGCCAATAACGGCGCAAACGGTCGGGAATTATGGAAAAGCGACGGCAGGGCGGCCGGTACGGTTCTGGTCAAAGATATCCGCCCTGGTTCCTTTGGTCCCTTTGACTCCTTCCCCTTCTCTGCGACGGCAGTGGGTAACACCCTGTTCTTCCGGGCCGATGACGGCGTTAACGGTCGAGAATTGTGGAAGAGCGACGGCACGGCGGCCGGTACGGTTCTGGTCAAAGATATCAACCCTGGTTCCTTTGGTCCCTACCCCCGCAATCTAACGGCAGTGGGTAACACCCTGTTCTTCACTGCCGATGACGGCGTTAACGGTCGAGAATTGTGGAAGAGCGACGGCACGGCGGCTGGCACGGTTCTGGTCAAAGACATCCGCCCCGGTTCCGGTGGCTCCTACCCCGGCAATCTAACGGCGGCGGGCTGTACCCTGTACTTCACTGCCAATGGCGGCGTGAACGGTCAGGAATTGTGGAAAAGCGACGGCACGGCGGCCGGCACGATTCTGGTGGCCGACATCATCCCCGGTGCCTCTGGCTCCGACCCCCGGGGCCTGAGAGTAGTGGGCAGCACCCTGTACTTCACTGCCGATGACGGCGTGAACGGTTGGGAGTTGTGGGCCTTAAATGTGGGTAGTCCCACAGTTCCCACCCTCGCTATTGCCGCCACCAGTGCCAATCAAACCGAGGGCAATAGTGGCAGTAAAGCCTTTACCTTCACCGTCACTCGTGCGGATAACACCACCGGAAGCAATAACGTCAACTGGGCAGTTACCGGCACTGGCACTTTTCCCGCTAACGCTGCCGATTTTGTCGGAGGAGTGTTACCCAGTGGGGTAGTGAGTTTTGCCCCGGGAGAAAGCAGTAAGGTGATTACTGTTAACGTCCGGGGAGATACAACGATAGAACCGAACGAAAACTTTACCGTCACCCTCTCCAATCCCACCAACGGAGCTACTCTCGGCACTCCATCTACGGCAACCGCGACCATTGTTGACGAGGACCCCGCCCCTTTTTTAGTTAAAGATATCTACCCCGGTTCCTTTGGTCCCTACCCCGGCAATCTGACGGCCCGGGGCAATACCCTGTTCTTCACTGCCTATGACAGCGTTAACGGTGAGGAATTGTGGAGGAGCGACGGCACAGCGGCCGGTACAGTTGCGGTTGCCGACATCAGCCCCGGTGACTATGGCTCCTACCCCAGCAATCTGAGGGTGGTGGGCAGTACCCTGTTCTTCCGGGCCTATGACAGCGTGAACGGCTTTGAATTATGGAAGAGCGACGGCACGGCGGCTGGCACGGTTCTGGTCAAAAACATCAGCCCCGGTGACTCTAGCTCCGGCCCCGGCAATCTGACGGCGGTGGGCAGTACCCTGTTCTTCAGTGCCTTTGACAGCGTGAACGGTCGAGAATTATGGAAAAGCGACGGCACGGCGGCTGGCACGGTTCTACTCAAGAACATCAGCCCCGGTGACTCTACCTCCGACCCCAACAATCTAACGGCGGTGGGCAACACCCTGTTCTTCAGTGCCAGAGGTGTGAACGGTGAGGAATTATGGAAGAGCGACGGCACGGCGGCGGGTACGGTTCTGGTCAAGAATATCCGCCCCGGTTCCTCTAGCTCCGGCCCCGGCAATCTAACAGCAGTGGGCAACACCCTGTTCTTCACTGCCAGTGACGGCGTGAACGGTCGGGAATTATGGAAAAGCGACGGCACGGCGGCCGGTACGGTTCTGGTTAAGGATATTTTTCCCGGTTCCTCTTACTCCCCCCCCCCGCAATCTAACGGCGGTGGGCAACACCCTCTTTTTCACTGCTAATGACAGCGTGAACGGTCGGGAATTGTGGAAGAGCGACGGCACGGAGGCCGGTACGGTTCTGGTCAAAGATATTTTTCCCGGTTTCTATCGTCTCTACCCCAGCAGTCTGACGGCGGTGGGTAACACCCTCTTCTTCACTACCAATGACGACAATGAAGGCTTTGAATTATGGAAAAGCGACGGCACGGCGGCCGGTACGGTTCTGGTGGCTGACATCAACCCCGGTGGCTCTAGCCCCAACCCCCGCAATCTGACGGCAGTGGGCAACACCCTGTTCTTCACTGCCGATGACGACGTTAACGGTACTGAATTATGGAAAAGCGACGGCACGGCGGCCGGCACGATTCTGGTGGGGGACATCCGCCCCGGTTCCAATGGCTCTAACCCCCGTAATCTGAGAGTAGTGGGCAGCACCCTGTTCTTCACTGCCGATAACGGCGTTAACGGTGAGGAGTTGTGGGCCGTGAGTACCCCCGCCATCCCCACCCTCGCTATTGCCGCCACCAGTGCCAATCAAACCGAGGGCAACAGTGGCAGTAAAGCCTTTACCTTCACCGTCACTCGTGCGGTTAATACCACGGGAACCAATAACGTTAACTGGGCAGTTACCGGCAGCGGCAGCAATCCCGCCAATGCCACGGATTTTGTCGGGGGATTGTTACCGTCAGGAACCGTGAGTTTTGCCGCCGGGGAAACCTCAAAAGTAATTACTGTTAACGTTCGGGGGGATACGGCAGTAGAACTGAACGAAAACTTTACCGTCACCCTCTCCAATGCCACCAACGGTGCTACCATTACCACCGCTACTGCCACTGGAACCATCAATAATGATGACTTTATCGGTACTTCTGGTCCGGACACCCTTGTGGGTACTTCTGGAGCAGATGCCATGACTGGATTAGCCGGAAATGATACTTATACGGTAAATAACGCCGGGGATTTGGTGATTGAAGCTCTCAACCAGGGAACCGATACCGTGCAAGCTTCCATTTTCTATACTCTTCCCAACAACGTGGAAAATCTCCTTCTCACTGGCACTGGTAATCTTAATGGCACGGGTAATGCCTTAAATAACCAGATTACAGGGAATAGTGGCAATAATAGCCTTAATGGTGCTGCTGGAACCGATACCCTAATCGGTGGCGCTGGTAACGATAGCCTCAATGGTGCTGCTGGAATCGATACTTTAACCGGTGGGGTGGGGACAGACATCTTCATCTTCCAGTTTAGTCAGTCCACCTCGGCAGCCCTAGACCGAGTTACGGATTTTGCTATTGGTACTGATAAGATTGACCTGCTTAGTCAAGCTGGTGGGGCCATTAATGCCCCGGTCGCTTTTACCCGGGCGGCAAATAGCACCACGACCAACATTAACACCATTGTTACTAACGTCTTTACCGATGCTAATGGCGCAACAGCCGGAAATCAAGCTCTCGGAACTAACCGGGCTGCTTTAGTGCGGGACAATAGTTCTTCTACTTACCTAATTGTCAACAACGGTACAGCAGGCTTCCAAAGTGCTAATGATTTGGTGATTAATCTGACTGGGTTAACGGGTACTTTACCGGCGCTCGGCACTATTGCGGTCAATAGTTTCTTTGTCTAATACTAAATCCAGTTATTAAAAACTGATTATGTATTCTCCCTTTTGCCTTTTGCCTCTCCTGATATGTAGCCTATGCTCAACGGATTTGGTATAAATTGATGGGGGGGATTCTTAAATCGAGTTCCCCCATTCACCAGCCATCAACTCATCGGCTCTGACAGGCGATCGCCATTGGTGCGAGTTTCAAACGTAAGCGTCAAAGTTGATCACAGGAAAGGAGATGGCGATCGCAGTGGGGGGCGGTCACTATGGCGTAAACTCAAGGGGGATTAGTGCAATCAGTAACGTTTAATTCATGACCAATAGACCTCGACCTAATATTATCTCAAGACTATAGTCATTTCAGATAAGTCTGATACAGTCTAAACCGACAAAATCCTTATGAACTCTGGGATTGATATTCTCAATCTTAATTGAAATGACTAAGTAGCTGGTTATAATACCATTTCTCTAAATGAAAACTACACATCGAATTTAAGTCACCCTTTTTAAGGGGGATTTAGGGGGATTAAAATTCTGTAGTCAGACTTTGGAGAATTGGTATAATTAAATTAAAAATGGATTTTAGGTTCGATCCCCCCTGCCCCCTAGGGTTGATTCATTTAAATTAAGTATAGCTGATTTTGAGTCAATAAATTTGATCGAAGATTCTCAAGTTTATCTTTTTCTAATCAAAAGAGTTAGTCACAATAACTAATATTTAATCCTCTGCCAATATTTATTATGAATAAATTGATAAAGCTTCTTCCCAAGCCACTAAAGCCTATCTCTCTTGAAATTATCTGAGATTATATCCTGTTAATTTAGCTAATTTTTCTGCTTCTTACGTCGATAAAACTATCAGGTTTCCCCAACGTTCAGCTAACCACCTCTGTCCCTCTGTTATTGAGAGAAAACCCAAACCTCTGAAAAGATTCAATCCTATGGTTGTGAGAATTGACCAATTGCTTAAGGATTTTAATTCTTCTACTGACTCAGCAACATTAATATTAGGGACTCCACTCATTGCCTTTTTACTACATAAGTTATACCTTTACCAAGTATGACATACTTTTTGAAAAATGGTATAAGATGTACCCGATGAGGATTTTTCCAAATCTTCATCAATAATGCTGGCTAAATTATGGTAGATAAATACTCAACTACAATCTGGCACTAATAATTTTTGATCATTAATTCTCTGCCGGATGCCGCCGATCCTTGTTTATAATTATTCATGCCATACTGAAGATTCCACTCGATAATATGGGCAAAATCAAAGAGTTTTCGTATCTCTGGACAATCATCGTAGGTAATTAACCATTTAGCCTGACATTGACGCATATTATCGGCAAAACGTTGATGATCGAAGCTGGTATGTAAATTCCCTCTTACACCGTACAAACGGGATTTTGTGGCACTATAGTAGGGGGGATCGAGAAAGATAAAAACTTCTTTTCCCTCAGCAAATAATAATTCTTCGTAGTCTTGGTTAGTAATTTTTACCGATGCTAATAACGGCGCAATTTGAGTTAATCTGGCTATCGATGAATCAGTAAATCTACTGGTAAAAGCTGCTTGGGAATAGCCACCAGAATCGACTGTTCCCGAAAAAGTAATCCGATTTAAGATAAAAAAACGCACCGCTTTCTCAAAGTCGGTTAACTTTAAATCTTCCCTTGTCAAATCTTGAAATAATTCTCGTCCGCTATCATATTTCTGTTTAATTTCTGTTATTTTTGCTACCAATAAATCAATATTTTCTTGAGCGCATTGCCAGAAACAATATAAATCATAATTTAAGTCATTAATCCAATAGGTTTTTATCTGTTGTTCAAAGAGTTGCTTAACAGCAAAAAACACAGAACCACCACCAAAAAAAGGTTCTCGATATTCCCTAATATTGACAGGAATTTGCGGCAGAATTTGCTTAATTGCCCGGGATTTACCACCCGGATAACGCAAGGGACTTTTAATTTTTGACATTTTATTTACTAATTAGCTCCTATCTCGATTTCGAGCTTTTTATTGGTTTGAACTTCAACTAAAAGCTTTCTAATTATTTCCTGCTCTCTCTCCTTCAGATTATCCGAGTTTAACACAAGAAATTTTTCGAGATTTTCCAATTGACAAGGTAAAGTAATTTTGTCTTTAATACCTTTACCTGTAAGTTTTAACTTTGACACAAAATTTATGGATTGATTGTTTAAGTTAATGGAGTCTATATTGGAATACAGAATTAATTTAAAAAGACCATCTTGTATATCAGTTAAATCTGGCAGCCCCTTCCTTGTAGAATTTTTAGACTCCTGAATGTAATATTGATCTTTTATATATAAAATTTCGTCTGGTGCTAGATAATAAGTTCCTCCCAAATAGTTTTCAATACAGAAGTTTGCTTTCCTTCCATCGACTAAATATTCATGTTTATGTACTGTAACTGATTCCCTTTCACTTGCCATTTTAGAGCCTTTTAGAGATATATTTTTGAATTCTTCAAAATCAAGCATAACTGCTTTTAGATATTGTCCCATACTAGCTTGAGAATGAGTAAAAACACCAGTATTGTCAGAGATATTTTTATAAGAATTAAGAGCCTGTTGAAAAGTCGAAGTAAACTTTTCTTCTAATAAACTTTTATTCCAATGTAAAGCACTTTGCTTGTAATTTAAAATTTCTTTTATTTGATTCTTAATAAATTCATTATTAAACTTTTGTTTGGTAAGTTTGTGTTTATTTTCCTGTTTTGTTTTTTGACTTTTCTCCGCATTTTCATAGTATCCAAGAACTATATATATATTGAGTAAATTCATCCATGAAACTGTAGAATATTGAAGCTTATCTAAGTCTCCATCTCTTCCCTCATCTTTAATAATCGGTATTATTGTCAATATTTTTGATGCATTATATGTGTTATAAATTCTGGCAAATGGATAACTTCTGGTTCGCTTAGGGGAAACCCACTTGGAATAAGCGACTTCTGTATTTTGTGCCTCTATAATTCCATAAGCTCTGGATTCATTAACATCAAATTGTTCCAAACATACTCTGTCTAAAGATTCTGTTAGACAGGCTGTATATTTTACATCTCTAATAAATCCAGTCAAATTCAAGACTTCGCTCATATTATGAAATTACGATCAAACTAATTGGATTAAAAGACAGCCTAACGGTTGAACTCACCCGCCTTGTCAAAGTCTAGCACAAAGTCTGGTGCAGTGATATGTCAGACAGTCGGCAGCCGGTCATAGGCTTCTGGCTCGACATCGGGAACTTTTGTTAAGATTACCTCATACTTTTCTCGACTTCCCTTTTTGGACTTTTCTATTAGGTAATTTTCTGTCATCAACGCTGAAAGTTTCTCAGCGATTGCAGTAGAGATAAATTGATCGATCGAAATTCCATCACGAGCCGCTAGATCATCTAAACTTTTCTGTAATGAGTCGGGAATTTGAACTTGGATGGTACTCATGGTAACTTACCTATTAATCGTAGGAAACCTGAAGGCTCAAAGCGTGGGTTTCATTTTTAACCTAGCCACCTTTACTCGATCGATAAATTACGATCAAACCAATTAGATTAACCATCTACTTAACTGTTGGTTTGCGGAATTTGGAGGGAGAAGGAAAATATTCTACTCGTTCATTTTTCAGCGCTTGTGCCATAAAATCGCGCCAAATGGGAGCGGCAAAACCACCACCGGTGATACCTTTACCTAAAGTGCGATTTTGGTCATCTCCAATCCACACTGCGGTGGCTAATTGGGGAACATAACCAACAAACCAGACATTTTTCTCGTTATCGGTAGTACCGGTTTTTCCCGCTGCCGGACGACCGATTTGAGCCGAGGTTGCTGTTCCCCCTTGAATAACTCCCTGTAGGACAGAATTGAGAGAAGCGGTGGCCCAGGGGTCTAAAACTAGCTTCGGTTTGGGTGTATTATCGAGCATGACGTTACCCCGACTATCAGTAACACGCATGATAAAGGTAGGCTCGGAATGCCAGCCATTACTGGCAAAAGTAGCGTAGGCCCCCGCCATTTCCAGAGGAGTCACATCCACGGATCCCAAAGGTAAAGAAGTGACGGCAATTAAAGGACTCTCGAAACCCAGCAGACGACAGACTTCAATGACTTTATTGATCCCGACGCGACGACCGAGAATAACTGCGGGAATATTCAGAGACTGCATCAGAGCGCTACGCAGGGAAACCGGACCAGAAAAGCCGCCACCGTAGTTTTTTGGGCTATAGAAGCCACCGGCCTCACGAAAACGGACAGGAGCATCATTAACCACCGTTTCAGGGGTAAAACGACCACTAGCGAAGGCAGTATAATAGACGAAGGGTTTAAAAGCTGACCCCGGTTGACGACGGGATTGAATGGCCCGGTTTAATTGACTTTTATTGTAATCAACACCACCGACGAGCGCCTTGACGAAATGGGTGCGGGGATCCACCGCGACTAGAGAAATTTGTAGGTCTTTGGTGCGAATACCGCGACGACGCAAGCTATTATAGGCCTTTTGAATGGTGGACTCGGCCATGTTTTGAAAGTCGAGATCGATCGTAGTTTGAATCCGCATTCCCCCTTTAGTTAGGGTTTCCTTGCCAAATTTTTGCCGCAATTCTGCCACCACTGCATCGGTAACGTAGGGTAATTTACTTTCTTGCCAAGCGGTGGGTTTACCCACTTTCAGAGGTTCCTTTAAAGCGGCCTCTTCCTGTGCGGGGGTAATCCAACCCAAGGTACGCATCCGACTGAGAACCAGTGCCTGTCTTTCCTTGGCGGTTTTATAATTATTAAAAGGACTATAAACTTCCGGCGCTTGGATTATTCCCGCCATCATCGCCGATTCTGCTAAATTTAACTCGGAGGCGGGTTTATTAAAATAACTTTTAGCGGCGGTTTGGACTCCGTAATTATTATGACCCCAATAGATATTATTAAGGTACATTTCCAGAATGTCATTTTTGCTAAAAACCTGTTCCACTCGTACTGCCAGGACTGCCTCGGCTAATTTACGGCTAACAGTACGCTGATGGGAAAGAAAGATATTTTTGACTAACTGCATGGTGAGGGTAGATGCACCTTCTACCACACCGCCACTTTTCCAGTTAGCCACTACTGCCCGACCGATACTATTAGGATTAATACCACGATGGTGATAAAAATGGCTATCTTCGATCGCCATCACTGCGCGTTTTAGATTGGGAGAGATTTGATCGAGTTCCACCACTTCCCGATGCGCTTCCCCGTGTAAGCTGGTCAGGGGTCTGCCTTTAACATCGTAGATATAACTGGTTTCCGTGGGAACGTAACCGCGTAAAATCCTGACGTCTGGTAGATTGCGGTAACTAATCGCCAATCCTACCACAGCCCCCGTCACCACGGCCGTGGATACCATCAACAGGCCCAGAACAGTCCCCCCCGCGACTCTGGAGACTCCTTGGAAAAAGCTATCCGAGTCACTACTAGGTTTCTGCTCTTTGTCTTGATTGCCGAGGGTACTGGTGGACACGATGGTTACAATTTCCTTTTTCCAAGAGGGGACTGATCGATCGAACTGACTGGCTTGAAAGTCTATTCTAAAGGTTGTGTTAAAAAATCGAATACTAGCTTACAGCAATTATGGCCGATCTGGCTCTAGTTCGATCGGTCATGACAGCGCGATTAGGGACAAAACAGGGTATCGCGAGTATTTCTGCCAGTTACTGGGTTAGTTCCCGTGGCTATCTCACAAAGATATTTTTCCACATCGGAGCGAATAATTGCATCGGTAAAATCGGCTCCGTCGATAATTGCACCTTTGATTAAAATGTTAGTGGCGAAAGCTCCTTCGAGAACGGCATTGGTAAAGTTGGCTCTGGTTAAACGGGCCGATTCTAAATCCACATTTCTCATATTGGCATCGCTAAAGTCGGCCCCCTCCAAGTTGGCAGAAAAAAAGCGCACTCCTTCTAGATTGGCATGACTGAAGTTACTACCGCGCAGATTAGAGTGATCGAAGGTGGAATCGCGCAAATCCTGCCCCGCAAAGTCATTATCGGTCAAATTACGGTTATTATAACTTAGCGCCTGGGCCGGAGCTAAAAAGGATAATAATACTAATATACTAGCAAACAAGGTTAGTAGAGTTTTGCGAGAAAATTGCGCCATATTGCCACCTGATCAATCAACCTTTTCTATAATAAGCTGTACTGGATTTAAACCGCATATCACATTGGGAATCTTAGTACAAATGCTCGAACTAGCCGCCCCCCCTATAGCTTCCAAACAGGATTTATGATCATTAGACCTCTTGGATAATTAATTTTTGATGGTTCAAAAACGGCAAAAATAAGAATTAAACAGCCTAAAATCTGTAAATAGACCATTTAGTTAATTATTATTCATTCTTAATTCTCCTGACGACCGGCTACTGACTCCTAACCCTAACAACAATTTTTAGTTTTCACAAGAGGTCTATTACCCTGCACTCGTTGACAATTATCCCCAGATTTACCAAGGGCGATCGATCTGCTAGATTTTTGATGTTGGATATCTTAGATAGATATGGCTGGTCATAGTAAATGGGCAAATATTAAACGACAAAAAGCCCGGGTTGATGCCAAAAAAGGTAAAACTTTCACCCAGTTATCCCGGGCCATTATCGTGGCTACGCGTAACGGTGTTCCCGATCCGGCGGGCAATTTTCAGCTACGCACGGCGATCGAAAAAGCCAAGGCGGCCGGTATTCCTAATGACAATATCGAAAGAGCGATCGCTAAAGGGGCGGGAACTTGGGAAAATGACTCAGCTTTTGAGGAAATTCGCTACGAGGGTTATGGTCCCGGGGGTGTGGCGATCCTGATCGAAGCACTGACCGATAATCGCAATCGCACGGCTGCGGATCTGCGGGCGGCTTTTAGCAAAAATGGCGGTAATTTAGGTGAAACGGGCTGTGTAGGCTGGATGTTTGACCATAAGGGAGTAATTCGTCTTGAGGGAACTATTGATGAGGATAAGCTTTTAGAAGCTTCCCTAGAGGGCCAGGCCCAATCCTACGAGTTTTTTGACAGTGCGGAGGAAGGTCAAGGAGCAGAAGTGTTTACTGAGGTGTCTAACCTGGAGAGATTGAATAAGGTTCTGCAAGCAGCGGGATTTAAGGTCAAAGAAGCAGAATTACGCTGGATTCCCACTAATACCCTAGAAGTGAGCGATCGAGACCAGGCCCGTTTTTTATTGAAGTTAATCGACACCCTAGAATCCCTCGATGATGTGCAATCGGTAACGGCTAATTTTGATTTAGTCGAAGAGTTGATGTTACTGGATCTGTGATCCTAAATCCCTAGGCAGTGATCACTGATCAGATTTGAGTTTTCAGTGAGCGGTATGAAGTGAGAGTAAGTAGTGGGACAATCTTGATTACTGATCACTGATTACTGTTTACTGATCACTGATTACTGATTCTGGGCCCAATCAAGAAATAATCTGTCCCCAAAATCCCGTAAAAATTCGGGTTCCGTAAAAATCGATCGCTCTGGCCATGATTTTTAACCTTTGACACACATCACCTGCTTGAGAGTGGCGACAATTTCCACTAGATCAGCCTGTTGATTCATCACCTGTTGGATCGGTTTATAGGCCCCTGGAATCTCATCAATAACGCCCTCATCCTTGCGGCATTCAACCCCTTGGGTTTGGGCGATTAAATCATCAAGAGTAAAGGTTTTTTTAGCCAGATTTCTCGACATCAAGCGCCCGGCCCCGTGGGAACAGGAACAGAAGCTATTATGTTCCCCTTTGCCCTTAACAATATAAGATTGCGCTCCCATGGAACCGGGGATAATACCATAATCGGTTTCTCTAGCGCGGACGGCTCCTTTTCGGGTGACATAAACCTCCTCACCAAAATGAATTTCTTTTTCGGCATAATTGTGATGACAATTAACCACTAAGAGGGGTTTAGTTGGTTTGCCTCCCGCTAGATGTTTTTCAACAATGCGTTTAAATCTAGCCATCATAATTTCCCGATTATAACGGGCATATTCCTGGGCCCATTGTAGATCGTGCCAGTAGGCGGTAAATTCTTCTGTACCGGCGACAAAGTAGGCCAGATCGAGGTCGGGTAATTTACATTCTGCTAGTTTGGCTAACTCTTTGGCAGTATCAATATGACATTGGGCCAGTTGATTACCAATACCTCTAGAACCGGAATGGAGCATTAACCAAACTTGATTATCTGTATCTAAACAAATTTCGATAAAGTGATTACCACCCCCCAGAGAACCCATTTGTTTAAGGGCTTTTTTCTCTAGGTTTTGTACCCCTCGATGAATCTGTTTAAATTCCGCCCATTTTGGCCATTTAGTTACTTCCCGATCCACTTCTTTATTTTCAGCAAAACCGACGGGAATATTCGCCTCCACATCGAGGCGAATTTTTTTAAGTTTTCCCTGCAATTGTTCACCGGTAAAAGGCATTTTTAGGGCAGCCATGCCGCAACCAATATCGACTCCGACGGCGGCAGGAATTACGGCATCTTTGGTGGCAATCACCGAACCGACTAAAGCGCCTTTACCCAAGTGAACATCGGGCATTAAAGAAATGTGTTTATAAACAAAAGGTAGGGAAGCGACATTTTTAGCCATTTGGGTTTCTTGGGGTCCCAATTCATGGCCCGCCCAAGATAAAATCGGTGTCGGTGTGGAAAGTTCCAGAGTTTCGTAAGTCATATTTTTTATGAAATAATCAGATAAAAAGCGGATACAACCAAGACAATAAGGCAATTGAGATTCTGCGATAATTAGATAAATTGTGATCGGCGATCGTGTTTTAGCGCCAGAGGATAAGCTGTTGACTATCTAAATTACTCGTTCAGACTGCCCCCACGACAATTGTTAACTTTCACCGGAGGTTTACTGACTACTGTAATACTACCAAAAAGGTTCGGATACCTACACTATCGAGAAAGCGGGGTTATTTTGCACTATAGAGATAACGAAGGAACTGATAGGGGTGGGTATCGCCTAAAAACCGAGTACAGTTCCGATTCTAGAAGTCACTATAATTTGTATCGGAGCAGCACAAAGATTATGGGAAAAGTAGTTGGAATTGACTTAGGGACGACTAACTCCTGCGTCGCGGTTATGGAAGGGGGTAAACCCACCGTTATCGCCAACGCCGAAGGATTTAGAACCACGCCCTCAGTCGTCGCCTACGCCAAAAGTGGCGATCGCCTAGTAGGACAAATCGCCAAACGTCAAGCGGTAATGAACCCGCAAAATACTTTTTATTCCGTCAAACGCTTCATCGGCAGGAAATTCAACGAAGTTACCAACGAAGCCACAGAAGTATCCTACAAAACTCTCCAGGACGGCAACGGCAACGTTAAATTAGACTGTCCCGCCCAGGGCAAACAATTCGCCCCCGAAGAAATTTCCGCCCAGGTACTGCGGAAACTGGTGGAAGATGCCAGTAAATACCTCGGCGAAACCGTTACCCAAGCAGTCATCACCGTACCCGCTTATTTTAATGACTCCCAACGTCAAGCCACCAAAGATGCCGGGAGAATTGCTGGGGTTGAAGTTCTCCGCATTATCAACGAACCCACTGCCGCCTCTCTTGCCTACGGATTAGACAAAAAAGCTAACGAAACCATTCTCGTTTTTGACTTGGGTGGGGGAACCTTTGACGTATCGGTTCTAGAAGTGGGTGATGGTGTCTTTGAAGTTCTCGCTACCTCTGGAGATACTCATCTCGGTGGTGATGACTTCGATAAAAAAATCGTTGATTATCTAGCCGGAGAATTCAAAAAAGTTGAAGGAATAGATCTCCGTCAAGATAAACAGGCCCTGCAACGTCTCACAGAAGCGGCAGAAAAAGCCAAAATTGAGCTTTCTAGCGTTACCCAAGCGGAAATTAACCTGCCCTTCATCACCGCTACCGCCGAAGGGCCAAAACACCTAGATACCACGTTAACCAGAGCTAAATTTGAGGAAATTTGCGCCGATTTAATCGATCGCTGTCGCATTCCCGTCGAAAACGCCATCCGTGATGCCAAAATCGATAAATCTGCCCTCGATGAAGTGGTTCTCGTCGGTGGTTCAACCCGGATTCCCGCCGTCCAGGAATTAGTTAAAAAAGTTCTGGGCAAAGATCCCAACCAAAGCGTTAACCCCGATGAAGTGGTAGCCGTCGGTGCTGCCATTCAAGGTGGTGTTCTCGCCGGTGAAGTCAAAGATATTCTTCTGCTTGATGTTTCGCCCCTGTCTTTGGGTGTGGAAACCCTCGGCGGTGTGATGACGCGGATTATTACCCGCAACACCACTATTCCCACCAAAAAATCGGAAGTTTTCTCCACAGCAGTGGATGGACAAACTAACGTGGAAATCCACGTCCTGCAAGGGGAACGGGAAATGGCCAAAGATAACAAGAGTTTGGGAACTTTCCGACTCGATGGCATCCCTCCCGCTCCTCGTGGTGTGCCTCAAATCGAAGTGGTTTTCGACATCGATGCTAACGGTATTCTCAATGTCACCGCTAAGGATAAAGGTACAGGAAAAGAACAATCGATCAGCATCACTGGCGCTTCTACCTTGCCCCAAAATGAAGTGGAACGCATGGTAAATGAGGCAGAATCGAACGCCTCGGTCGATAAGGAACGTCGCGAACGCATTGAACGCAAAAATCAAGCTGATTCCCTGGTTTATCAAGCTGAGAAGCAGTTGGAAGAGTTAGGCGATAAGGTTCCTCCATCTGAGAAAAATAAAGCCCAAGGGTTGATTAAAGACCTGGAAGAAGCGATCGCTCAAGACGATGATGGTAAGATCAAAACCATCCTACCGGAATTACAACAAGCCCTCTACGCGATCGGTAGCAGTATGTATCAGCAAGGGGCCCCTAGTAATCCCACCGGTGGCAATGATGATAATGGCCCCTCTGGTGGTGCTGGTGGTGGCGATGATGTCATCGACGCGGAATTCTCCGACGCTAAATAAAAATTAAGTTCTTAGCTTCGGGAAGGACACAAGTTAACTTGTGTCCTTTTTTTGTTGCAGCTTTCTTAAAGATAAGGCTATCACCGAAAATGGCTCTTCTGAGTTTGGTATGCTTCTCGGCGGTTTATCAGGAGCTTAAGGGCTTGAAACACCTTTCTAATACCAATTCTCCAAAGTCTGACTACAGAAGTTTAATCCCCCTAAATCCCCCTTAAAAAGGGTGACTTAAATTCGATGTGTAGTTTTCATTTAGAGAAATGGTATTAGATGTTTATTAAATTGACATTTTGCTAGTTGATTTTACATGGTAAGTTCGGAAGAACCAGAATTTCATCGTTTATTTAAACAAGCATAAACATCGAATTGTCAATTATGATTATTTGCAGGCAGAGGGCATTTCCATTGGCTCTGGCGACCTTGAATCAAAAATTAAACAAATTGCTCATCGTCTTAAAATTACTGGTGCAAGTTGGGAATCTGGTAATGTACCGCAAGTCCTTCGTCATCGCTGTGCTTATCTAAATGGTTGCCTTTTTTAACTTTCTTATTGATCTCATTAAGCATTTATACTTATTGCAAAGGTGAGATGCTCCCATTTGACTCTCGCTGCTCTCATTCCACAATACCCTCGATCGAGCTTAGGGTAACATTTTGGGCTTATTGAACTTAACTAGCGATAGATTCGAGGGTTTATTAGCCTCATTAAAACAAAAAACCCTTATTTTACCAGTATTTTCCCCCATCTACCGCCCTAGCCCGACAAATAATTTTTCGCACAGATAAGAATTATTCTCAATAGCTGTACAATAGGAAAAGACAACTTTACCAAGAATCGAGCAATGAACGATAAAATAACTCGGAGAGTCTTTCTAGGCGCAGGAACAGCCACCTTAGCCCTAACGGTGGGGCAATTAGGGAAAATAAACGAGGTTTCCGCCCAAACTAAACAATTAAACCTCTATTCCTCCCGTCACTACAACACCGACCGACGATTGTATGACAACTTCACCCGACAAACGGGAATAAAAATTAACCTTGTCGAAGGGGAAGCAGACCCATTAATCGAACGGATCAAAAGCGAAGGCCGCAATAGTCCTGCTGATATACTCCTGACGGTAGATGCCGGGAGATTATGGCGGGCCGACCAACAGGGAATTTTTGCCCCCGTCAATTCCCGCATTCTCACCCAAAGAATTCCCGCTAATTTGCGTCACCCCAAAGGTCACTGGTTTGGGTTTAGTAAACGCTTGCGGGTAATCATGTATAACAAAGACAGAGTTAACCCCAGAGAAATCGATTCCTATGGGGATTTAACCAATCCCAAATGGAAAGGAAAAGTCGTCACTCGGTCATCTAGTAACATCTATAGTCAATCTTTTACCGCTTGGTTAATCGACATCCAAGGAGAAGCAGCCGCAGAAAAATGGTGTCGAGGATTAGTGGCTAATTTTGCCCGTTCACCCCAGGGCAATGATAAGGCACAAATCGAAGCTGTCGCCGCAGGAATTGCCGATTTAGCTCTAGCTAACACCTATTACTTAGCTGGGTATGCCGAAGAAAAAGACCCCGCTAAACGGGCAATTTATGACCAAGTAGGCGTAATTTTCCCCGACCAAACAGGGCGCGGCGCTCACGTTAATATTAGCGGTGGTGGTTTAATTAAAACCGCCCCCAATCGAGAATCGGCCATTAAATTTTTAGAGTATCTTTCTAGCAATGAAGCACAGAACTTTTTTGCTAAGGGTAATCAAGAATATCCCGTCGTTCGAGGCGTTGCTTTAGACCCTGTTCTGGCAAAACTCGGACGCGGGAAGGAAGATACAGTTAGTGTGGCTAATTATGGTCCTAATTTAGCCAAAGCAGTACAGGTAATGAATCGCGCTGGTTGGAAATAAGTTATCAGTTATCAGTTATCAGTTATCAGTGAAAATTATGAATTATGAATTATGAAGTTAGGAAAATTGAAGATATATTTTGGTTTCGATCCCCCCTTAATCCCCCCTTAATAAGGGGGGCATCTGACAGTTTTTAACACCTAACCACTTATGTTAAGGCAAATAAAACCGAGAGATTATTAGCGGGCATAGGAATTACTTCTAACAATTGTAAACCTCGATCGCTCGCTGCTTGCACCACATCTTCTAAATTCCTAACTCCCCAAGCAGAATTTTGAGAACGGAGAGAAAAATCAAAGCTTTCATTACTAGGAGAAGTATGTTTTCCCTGTCGTTTATAGGGACCATAAAGATAGAGAATTTCCCCCGAACTGAGAATGCGACTCGCTCCTGCCATTAAAGCTAAACAAGCGGACCAGGGGGCGATATGAATCATATTAATATTAACAATGGCATTAATAACGATATTTTCCTTCTCTACCGCCCAAACTGACTGATGAACATCGATAAATAGGGGGCGATCGAGATTAGAACTAGGATAATAATCACACCAACTGCGAATACTATCTAGAGCCAGAGGGTTACAATCCGAGGGAATCCAACGACGAGGAGCAAGACGAGGGGCAAAAAAAACAGCGTGTTCACCCGTGCCGCTAGATATTTCTAGAATATTCCCAGTCTTCGGTAAAAATTGGCTGAGAACTTCCAAAATCGGCTGACGATTGCGTTCCGTTGCCGGGGCGTATTGACGTAAATCAGACATAACTGCAGCGTTTCTTATAAAGATGAAGCGTAACCTAATTTAGTATCGAGGACCATCTCCCTTCTCCTCAATTCATAATTCATAATTACCAATCCTCAAACAGATTATATTACCCTTGGCAGTGCCTTGAGTCCGATCGCCGCTCCAGAAAAATATTAAGTTTTATTAAGAAGTTAGTGACAAAAGACCAGCTTTAATCTCTATTATCGTAGTAAGTGGCTTTTGACCCGAATCAAGCCGGTCAAGATAAATAGTAACTTTTGCCCATCATCAAACAACGATTGTCAGTCTAACTAAAACAGTCGCTGTGGCGATGCCCTCATGATCAATTCCTATGTCAACCCTGGTTATTGTCGAATCCCCCACCAAAGCTCGGACGATCAGTAATTATCTGCCTAGCGGCTATCGAGTCCAAGCCTCCATGGGCCACATCCGCGATCTGCCCGCCTCTGCCGAAGAAATTCCCCCCGCCCACAAAGACAAATCCTGGGCCAATTTAGGCGTAGATGTGGAGAACGATTTCGACCCCCTCTACGTCGTCCCCAAAACCAAAAGTAAAATCGTCAAAGAATTAAAAGAAGCCCTCAAAGGCGCGAGCGAACTGATCCTCGCCACCGACGAAGATCGGGAAGGAGAAAGCATCAGTTGGCATCTCTTGCAGGTACTCAACCCGAAAATACCCACCAAAAGGATGGTATTTCACGAAATCACCAAAGAAGCGATCCAAGCCGCCCTGAAAAATTGTCGCTCCATCGACGAAAATTTAGTACACGCCCAAGAAACCCGCCGCATACTCGATCGCCTCTACGGCTATACCCTCTCCCCCCTACTCTGGAAAAAAATCTCTAAAGGTTTATCCGCCGGCCGGGTGCAATCCGTCGCCGTGCGTCTGCTCGTGCAACGGGAACGGGAACGACGGGCTTTTAAAACCGCCAATTATTGGGACCTGAAAGCCACCCTCGAAAAGGACAAAAATCAATTCGAGTCGAAATTAGTCACCTTAAACGGTCAAAAAGTGGCAAATGGGAGCGATTTCGATGCCGACACCGGCAGACTGCTCCCCGGTCGCCAGGTGACACTCTTAGATCAAGCCACCGCCACCGCCTTAAAAGAACAGATCCAAGACAAAATCTGGCGCGTTAGCCACACCGAAGAAAAACCCACCACTCGCAAACCATCCCCCCCCTTCACCACCTCCACCCTACAGCAAGAAGCTAACCGGAAACTAGGCATATCCGCCAGGGACACCATGCGAATCGCCCAAAATCTCTACGAACAGGGCTACATCACCTATATGCGGACCGATTCCGTCCATCTTTCCGATCAGGCCATTACCGCCGCCCGTCATTGTGTAGAACAAATGTACGGAAAAAACTATCTCAGTCCCCAACCCCGGCAATACACAACCAAAAGCAAAGGCGCACAGGAGGCCCACGAAGCCATCCGACCCGCCGGCAGTAGCTTTCGCCTGCCCCGGGAAACCGGCCTGAGCGGACTAGAATTCGCCCTCTACGACCTAATCTGGAAACGTACCGTCGCCTCACAGATGGCCGATGCCCGTATTACCCAGATCGCCGTCAATATTCAGGTGGAAAATGCCGGATTTCGCTCCTCCGGCAAAAGAATCGACTTCCCCGGCTTTTTCCGCGCCTATGTGGAAGGTTCCGACGATCCCGAAGCCGCCATCGACGACCAAGAAATAATCTTACCCGCCCTCAGCGTCGGTGATACCCCCAATTGTCGCCAACTAGAAGCCATTAGCCACGATACCCAACCCCCCGCCCGTTATAGCGAAGCCTCCCTCGTAAAAACCCTCGAAAGTGAAGGAATCGGGCGACCCAGCACCTACGCCACCATTCTCGGCACCATTATCGATCGCGGTTATGCCCAAATGCGGAATAAAACCCTCATTCCCACCTTCACCGCCTTCGCCGTCGTCGGTCTATTAGAAAACCATTTCCCCGACCTGGTAGATCCCAAATTTACCTCGAAAATGGAGGAAACCCTCGACGATATCGCCACCGGTTCCGCCCAATGGTTGCCCTATCTCGATCGCTTCTATCGCGGCGAAAAAGGGCTAGAAAGTCAAGTAAAAGAGCGCGAGAGTCAAATTAACTCTAGCACCGCTAAATCGGTGATTTTAGAAGATTTACAGGCAACCATCAAGATCGGCAAATACGGACCCTATCTAGAAGTCTCCCGGGGGGATGAAATCCTCACCGCTTCCATCCCTGCCGATTTAACCCCCGCCGACCTCAACCCCGAACAAGTAGAAACCCTGCTGCGACAAAAAACCGAAGGTCCGGACAAAATCGGTCTTCATCCCGACACCGGAGAGCCGATTTATCTGCTCGTGGGTAGTTACGGTCCCTACGTCCAGTTAGGAGATATCAGCGATGACAACCCCAAACCGAAACGCGCCTCCCTACCCAAAGGAGTCAAACCAGAGGATGTCACCCTCGAACAAGCAGTGGGTTTATTGGCACTGCCACGACTACTGGGAACCCATCCCCTCACCGGAGGCAAAATTAAAGCCAGTTTAGGGCGTTTTGGTCCCTATGTAGTTCAGGAAGAGGGTAAGGAAAAAGAATATCGTTCCCTGAAAGCCGGCGATGATGTCTTAACCATAACCCTCGATCGAGCTTTGGCTTTATTAGCCGAACCGAAAAAAACTCGCGGCACTCGCGGTTCCACCAAACCACCCCTAAAAGAATTGGGTAAACATCCCGACGACGGGGAATTGGTGGGATTGTACGAGGGTCCCTACGGAGTTTATATCAAACACGGCAAAACTAACGCCAAGATTCCTGAAGGAGAAACCGCCGAAACCCTGACTCTAGAACAAGCTTTAGTCGCCCTAGCAGCCAAGACAACCACTGCCAAGAAAACCACTACCAAGAAAACTACTTCTAGCACCACTAAAAAAACTACTTCCCCAGGTAGTAAAACCGGCAAAAGTAAGACGGTTTAGCGGTTAGTGGTGAGGCAATTTTCTCCCTGGTCAATTCCTCACCCTGATGCGAGGACAAATCTGGCAGATTCGACAAGCGGTTCGGCTGAGCTCACCGTCGAAGCCTCACTGCAAGCTGGCTTTTTTGTCCTTGGCACCACTTTGACTAGGCTGATCCTAAGTAGGTAGGCGTTAAAAATTATCAGACACCCCCCTTATCAAGGAGGGCAGGGGGCATCAAACCCCCCTTATCAAGGGGGGCAGGGGGCATCAAACCCCCCTTATCAAGGGGGGCAGGGGGGATCAAACCCCCCTTATCAAGGGGGGCAGGGGGGATCAAACCTAAAATCCATTTTTAATTTAATTACAACCAGCTACTTATACCCCAAATTCCCCTACTGTAAAGCAATCGCCATCGCTTCTTGGGGAATTTGTCGGTAAATTGGTTTTAAAAATTGTTCTATGGCATCGGATTCGGGGGCAGCCAGGGGAAAATTGCCTAAAATGTCGAGAATGGTTTGATTTTCATTCCCCGCAGATTCGACAAGCTCACTGCAAGGCGTAATTACAACGAGGGAGGGATCTAGCTCCTCATCGTACTGCCAAAAGCGATCGATAGCACTTTCGGGGGCAGTTTTTTCGACTGCTGCGGGGGGTTCACTGACTGCTAAAGGTTGATTATCAGAGGAATAGGAGCGTTTTTCGCGTAAAGCTTCCAGAATTTGGCTTTTGCTTCGGCCACGCAGTTGCAAAAGCAGGAAGGGATCGACACTAAAACGATCGCCCAATTGATAATATACTGCTCCTATATGTTTGCAGGGGTTGGCTTGATCGGGACAGGTGCAACGAGAGCGAATATCAGCTAGGGAAAAGGGAAATAAATTTACCCCACTATCGATAAAAACACGCTCGATATGATCGGGCATTTGTCCGGTGAGTAATTGAGCAGAATAAATGGCTTTTTTGGAGAGGAGCTTAATAATATAATCCCATTCTTCATCACTAAAAGCCGCTAGGGATAAATCCACTATATAAGGCTCTGGTTCACTGCCTTGTACTCTAGCAATAACTTGCGAGTCTTCAAAGTCAATACTTAAAACATTGCCCTCTCTAGCGTAGAGTCTAGCTCGTTCCAAGCGTTTTTTAAAGCGATAGGAATCGAGTAGTTCTAACCATTTTTGTACCCACCAAGCTTGTTCTGTCATTTTTTATTTACCCTACCGCTTATCAGCTTCGTTACTAACAAAAACACCAATTCAAAAAGGAAACACATCAGCCTCGAAACCTGATTAGGAAAGGCTCATCAGGTATAGTCTGATCAATATAACAACAAATCAGACCCAAAAACGAAGCCCTCAACATTTTAACATAATACCATTTTTCTTTATTCGTGACAGGTATCCTACTCCCCTCTCCCAGAAAGGGGTTGGGGATGAGGGCAATTAACCATCTCTGCCATTACTTGAGAAAAATGGTATTAGTATTAAGATAAAATTATTGTAGTATCAACGGAAAGTGCGTAAAAAAACTTACTCCCAGGGATTTTACCAAAATGTCTAACGAAACCGTTACTTATAGTCTTGAATCTGTCCTCAAGGAAATCAAAGACAGCATCAAGGAAGTTAACCAAAAAATCGATACCTTGCAACAGGATATTAACCAGAAATTTGATAGCTTACAGAAGGATTTTAACCAGAAATTTGACAAAATCGACGAACGGCTAACTAAGCTAGAGGTAGGACAGGCAAAACTAACTGAGAAAGTCGATGGGATGGATAGAAGACTAGAAAAGCTGGAAGGAACCCAAAAAAATCAAGTTTGGACGTTAATTATCCTTTTAGGAGGAGCGATCGGCACGGCAGCGTGGCGCTCTTTCTTTTCTGGTAATCCTTAGAAATATTACTATAATTTCTCACTTTACGGTAGTTATGAGGGGAAATTAGCAGATGTCAAACTCAGGTTAAAAATAAGGGATATCTAACCCATCCTACCCCTAATTATGCTTTCCTCAACCATCTTTTTAACAATCGCCACAATGCCACTATTATCCCCCCAATTACAACTAAAGGAAACTTAACCACCCCCAGAAAGAAAGCAACGATTAAGGGATATTTTCGGGTTTCTAATTGCCGAATTTTATCATCGCAATCTTGAACATCCGCTGCTAACCCCAATGCTTGAAATAATTCCCGCGACTGAAGAAATGCTTCTTTCGCTTCCGATATACGTTTGAGTTTATAGTAGGTAACTCCCAGATTAAACCAAGATTGTGCTTCAACCCCCCGATCACCGATTTCGCGTGTGATTGCTAAGGACTGTTGATAAAACTCGATCGCTTTTTGGTATTCTCCTAGGGAATAGTAAACAGCGCCTAAATTATTGTAGGATTTCGCTTCACCCCCCCGATCACCGATTTCCTGAAGGATTGCTAAGGACTGTTGATGAAACTCGATCGCTTTTTGGTATTCTCCTAGGGAATCGTAAACATTGCCTAAATTATTATAGGAAGTCGCTTCACCCCTCCGATCACCGATTTCCCGTTTGATTGCTAAGGACTGTTGATGAAACTCGATCGCTTTTTGGTATTCTCCTAGGGAATAGTAAACATTGCCTAAATTATTATAGGATGCCGCTTCACCCCCCCGATCACCGATTTCCCGTGTGATTGCTAAGGACTGTTGATGAAACTCGATCGCTTTTTCGTATTCTCCTAGGGAATCGTAAACACTGCCTAAATTATTGTAGGCATTCGCTTCACCCCACCGATCACCGATTTCCCGAAGGATTGCTAAGGACTGTTGATAAAACTCGATCGCTTTTTGGTATTCTCCTAGGAAATAGTAAACATTGCCTAAATTACCGTAGGAATACGCTTCACCCCCCCGATCACCGATTTCCCGTGTGATTGCTAAGGACTGTTGATGAAACTCGATCGCTTTTTGGTATTCTCCTAGGAAATAGTAAACATTGCCTAAACCCATGTAGGAATACGCTTCACCCTTCCGATTACCGATTTCGCGTGTGATTGCTAAGGACTGTTGATGAAACTCGACCGCTTTTTGGTATTCTCCTAGGAAATAGTAAACATTGCCTAAATTGCCGTAGGAAGACGCTTCACTCCCCCGATCACCGATTTCCCGAAAGATTGCTAAGCATTGTTGATGAAACTCGATCGCTTTTTGGTATTCTCCTAGAAAATGGTAAGCATTGCCTAAACTGGTGAGGGATGCGGCATAATTCCAGTTGGTTTGCTCCTGCTGTTGTTGGTAAACAGTGACTAATTCAAGGTAATAATCCGCTAGGGTTTGATAATAACCCCGTCGGGTGAGAAAATCATCGATAGCACGGAGAATATCAAAAGCATTGTCGTACTCGGTTAACTGATAGCAATGATAGAAAATTTCTAGGTAAGGTTGCACATCGTTGAGGATTTCCCAGGAGTCGGGTTGAGCAATAGAAAGATAATAGGCGATCGCTTTTTGGTGTAATTCCCTTTGATCGCCGGCTTTGTATTGTGCATATTCCCAAACTAAAGGCTGAAAACTAAAAATTCGCTGGCGATTTTCCTCTTTTTCTTCTAATAATGATCGTCGCTGTAATTCTCGCAGATCTGCCGTGATCTCGGACAGTGCGATCTCGGGGTAATTATCCATCACCGCTTTGGCTGCTGGAGAATCAAATTCTCGGCGATAAATGCTGGTTTTAGTGAATAATTCCTGCTGTCTTTGGCTAAGTCGCTGAAAACTAGCATCTAAAACTAAAGCAATTCCCACTGTCTCTTGACGATGACTCCCCACCACCTGCGGATCGCTCAAAAGTTGCGATAAATTTCCTAATCCTAAATCCGCTAACCTTTCTAAACTGGGGTTTTGCGGAAATTCTGCTAGGAGTAAATCCGCCACCAATCGCAGGAGTAATGGATGACCACCCACCCATTGAGAAAAGTTCTCTAGATCCCCTGTTATTCGCAATTCCGCTAACAATTGCGCCCCTTCAGGAGGGTTCAAACCTTTTAGCTCGATCCAATGGTTAAAACCCTTAGGTTTTGGCTTGTCTCTGGTGGTGACTATAATTTTGCTGGTGTCACCTTTTTCTATCCAAGCAGTGAAAAACTGCTGATAAAATTCATTATTCCAAGAACCATCTTTCCCTAATAAACTCTCTAGATTATCGATAATAATTAGGTGGCGATGGCGTTGCAATTGTCTGATTAAAGCTTCCTGTAAATCTATTTCTTTTTCGGGGACGGGATAACCAAAGTCCGTCAGGAATTGGCGAGCTAAACCACTAAATCCGCCCAGATTTCCCGCTTCCCACCAAAAGCGTTTTGGGAATAAATCTTCATCGTCCCCTAGGGAAGGATCGAGGGTAATTTTCTCCTCAAAAATTTTACTGGCTAGGGTAGATTTTCCAATTCCTCCAACTCCTTTGATGCCAATCATCGCAACATTTTGATCATTAAACCACTGCTTAATTTGGGTGATTTCCTCCTCCCTTCCCTGCCAATGGACGAGACTTTTTCGAGCATTTCCTCCCTTGAAAATACTCCTTTGACTACTGCGATTATTTTCTATTGCGTCTGCTTTTGCGTGCAGAACCGCCAGTCATTCAGGAGGGATTCCTAGATTTAAATTACCCTTAACTTCTTGAATGTTCAATTGTTGTTTAATATCTTTGTTAATTTGCGTACCAATTTGAGTTTTCGTTTCTGTTTGATTCTGATTAATTGTCATAATTTGTTGTGCTAGGATTTGTATTTCTTGGGCAAAATTGGGGTCTTTGAGCATTTCTACCTGTAAAAAAGGAACCACTTGCTGTTCAATCATCGCCTCGGATTTAGTTTGTTCTGCTGCCGCTAAAACCTGAGCGGCGGTGGGTTCCTTTTGTAACTTTTGCTTAATTTTTTGCCACAATTCTACACCTTTATCCATTGCTCCTTCCGTTAATTTACCGATAACAGCTTCAAAGGCGATTTTAGCGATTTCGGCGGCGGCTAATTCGGCTAACATAATTATCAATCGCGAGAATTTTTCGCCATTCTAGCACAACTATTTTGGGATGAAAGCAGGAAAGTCAATCACTCATCTTGTCGGGAATCAGCGTTCCTTTGATCCCCCCTTAATCCCCCCTTGATAAGGGGGGTGTTGATCCCCCCTTAATCCCCCCTTGATAAGGGGGGTGTCGATCCCCCATCCCCCCTTGATAAGGGGGTGTTGATCCCCCCTTAATCCCCCCTTGATAAGGGGGGTTTCGATCCCCCCTTAATCCCCCCTTGATAAGGGGGGTGTTGATCCCCCATCCCCCCTTGATAAGGGGGGTTTCTGATAATTTTTAACGCCTACCTACTTATTCCGATAAATCGACTAAAAACGTTATCAGATAAGGATTTGAGAGAATGAAACGACCCTAGTGTTCATTCCATGAGATTGTCGGCTATGCTTAAGAATTAAGACGATCACCTTCTTGTCGATGAGAAGCACGGCATAACTTAGCCGTTAGCTGGACTAAAAAGCCATGGCGCTCGAGTTCCGCGTATTTCCTGTTCCGAAGTTATTAATGAGAGTAGATGAACTCGGAAACTTGAAGGCATAACTGCTTACATAGTATTCTTAGGTAGAAGAATAATGCTAAATAATTTTTCAACCTAAAAAAATTAAATTCAGGAAAGATGACTGCTCAATCTCTGTGGAAACCCCAAAAAGTTCACGTAAACTTACTAAGCCGCATATCTGTGCTTCCCACATCATTAACTTGGTTTCAGACAAACTTTACTGGAATTTGGTTTGGCTGTTTCGAGTCTGACCATGAAATCCAGGATCATCCAGTAACAATGCTGACTCGATTCTATCCGGGTGGTTTTTTTCCGCTGCATGGACATCCCGGGGGTGAAGAGATTTTGGTGCTTGAAGGCAATTTTGCAGATGAAACAGGGGTGCATCCACCGGGTACTTATATGCTTAACCCCGAAGGCTTTATCCATCGCCCCTATAGTGAGGAAGGATGCCTGACTTTTGTTAAATTGCGGCAACATGGTGGTAAAACTCGCCAACAAGTGAGAATCAACATTTTTAATGGCTCCTGGCAAGCAGGTATAGTGCCTGAAATTAAGGTTCAACACCTCTACGAGCAAGCAGATTTCTCAGAAAAAGTCTGGATTGAGCGTTGGCTGCCCAACACTCAGTTGGTGAATGTTGTCGAAACTGAGATTAAAGAAATCTTTGTCATTGAAGGTACCTGGAGTGATGAGTTAGGTAGTTATCCAGTAGGCAGTTGGCTAAGATACCCCCCCAATTGCCCCTACAGTCCTTCCTCAACAACAGGTTGTCTCATTTACGTTAAAACCTATCCTGTTACTGATACAACCGCCAGATTTGTGGTGGGTGATGATTTCCAACATCCTCAAACAATCTGAAGCAACCATACTATGGGATTGAGGGTAGGACGTAGAGCCAAAAAAGACAGGCAGGGAGCCTGTCTAGAAAACCAAACAAATTTATCTATCAGTTGGCCATAAATAGGGAGTTTTTTGCGTCAAATTTCCAAGCAATACCATCGGGATCTCTGATGCGACTCCAATCGGCGAATTCTGTTTCGGATTTATTTTTCTTGTTTCTACCCAAAACGGCCGGAGTAACTCCTAAACGTTTAGCCAAATCCGCCAAACTCATCGATGAGATGGCTTCAGATACAGAGGTTAGTGATTCTTCCCTAACTTCTGCTTCTGACTGGAGCAAAGAACTGGCAGAACTGTTTAAACTAGGATTAATTATCTCCTCCGGTTCTTGAATTACCGTTTCTTGAACAGAGATTGCTGCGATATTTTCTTCCTCTTTTTCCTCAAATAATTTACCTAAATTAGTCAGAGATTGGGAGGAGGAAATAACAGGAACCTCCGAGACAGAATTTTCGCTTTTCTCGGCGACAATCAGGGGGGATTTAGCCTCCTGCGATGGCTCTAAATTGGTCAGGGGAGATCTCGAGGCAGTAATCGCAGGAACTTGTTTTTCCCCTATTTCTTCTAAAGAGGGGTCACTCTCATCAAAAATACTACCCAAGGTACTGGCGGTGATAAAGTAATAGGCCATACCCTTATCGCCTACAGCTTTTTTTTGCGCCCCAAATTCCTCAGCTTTTCTGTCTAAAAATTGTCTGGCTAATTTGGCCGTGAGATTGGCTTTTGCCGATAGGTCAATCGGGGTGAGACAACCTTGATTGTCCTGTAAAAGTTGATTGAAATAGGGGTTAATCACCGTCGATAATTTTGACCAGCGATAGTCTTGCCACACCTTGACTGCCAGAGTTAAGAGGAAGACAAGTAGGATCAATGGCCAAGCGGTAAAAACAAGGATGATTAGCACCGCTAGGGGGATGATGAGGACGAGAAACCCCGCCGTTTGACGATCGATAATTTTTCCAGTCATAATTTCATAAGCTGCCACAATTAAAATTCTTAATGGCTAGTTTGACTATCTCCTGCCATAAGTGTATATGACCAGTTTAGGCTTTATTGGTCACGCCGGTTAGTTCTAGTCGTTCAAACATGGCAAATCGTGCTTTCAGGGCCAGAGAATCATCAAGTTTTGTTAAAAAAATCGGTTTTTGATACTTTTGTTCTAAAGCTTTTTGGATTAACCAATCGGCTAAAAAGGGATTTTTGGGTAGTAAGGGACCGTGGGCATAGGTAGCGATCGCATTGTGGTAAAATGCTCCTTCATAACCGTCCTCTCCGTTATTTCCGTAGCCAGTAATCACCTTTCCTAAAGGAGAAACGGTCTGTAAATAGGTACGACCCCCGTGATTTTCAAAGCCAATTACTAGCGGTTTTTCCCCAGTCATAGCTTTAATTTCCTCCGCTAAGGGAGAGGCCGTAATTTCAAAAACCACGTTACCGATACAGCGTTTTGCATTGGGGCCGGGATGTTTACTTACTAGGTCTAATAATCCTAATCCTTCGATTCTTTGACCGAAAGCTGGTTCGTAATAATGTCCTAATAATTGTGGGGAACCACAGGTAAAAACCCCCGGTATTCCTGCCGATAATTGTTCTTTCATCGCCGCTGCTTTTTTCCCCTGTAAATCGCGCATAACGATCTCCTGTTGCCGATCCTGCGCTCCACCCCCAACAATTATATCTACTTGATAAAATGTCTCGGCTTCTGTTTGAGCATCTAGGGGAATAATTGTCACAGGAATATCACGCCATTGACATCTTCTTTGGATAGTAATAACATTACCTCGATCGCCGTAGGTACTCATTAAGGTCGGATATAACCAGCCGATTTTTAGTTCTAGTTCTTGCATAATTTCTTAGGGGATTAGGGAATGGGGGAATGGGGAAATGGGGAAATGGGGAAATGGGGAAATGGGGGAATTCAACTAACACCCTAACACCCCAACACCTAACACCAATCTTCACTCTTTTCTAATTTCTACAAAATCTTTCGACCCGTGAGAATCTCTCGTACTTCCAACATAGCAGAATAGGTAGGTAAAATATGTAAAGTTTCCTCATTTTTGGTGTTACTAAGGGCAATTTGGAGCGCTTTTTTTAGATCGGATTCAACAATTAAATCAACCGGATAAGCGAGACTATCCTGACTATATTGTAAGCGTAAAGCCATGTCATAAAGTCGATCGCCCGTTACTACTAAAGTTGTTCCCAAGCGGGTTAATTTTTCCGTATCCACATCCCAAATCCAAGAAACATCCGTCCCGTCGGGGATGCGATCATTGAGAACTAAGAGAGTAGTAGAAGACTTTTCTTTCTGTAAAATATCAGCCACTGCGCGAATTGTTTCATTCATACCCACGGGATTTTTAGACAGTAAAATTCTAACTTTTTTACCCTCAATTTCTAATTCTTCTGCTCGACCAAAAGCCGCTTTAAAACCCTGAACTGTCTCAAAAATTTCTCGATCTTTAATACCCAATTCCTGGGCTACTAAACCCGCTGCTAAAGTATTATATTTATTATAAACACCGATTAAAATCTGCGGCCAATCGTGACTATGAAAAGCAGGATTACTCTTTTTAAAGCCGCAACTAGGACAACTAAAATCCCCTAAATGGGAGAGATAAACCCCGCGATAATCCAAAGAAGCACCACATTTAGGACAGTAAATAGAATCGACAGCGTGGGGAATTTCTTCTAGATACAATTCTGGCTCACTTAAGCCAAAATATACAACTCTTTGGGGCAGTTGTTGACCCAAATGGGAAAGGGTCGGATCATCAGCATTGAGAATCACTAAAGTATCGGTGGGTAGGGGAGATATGGCCCCTTGCCAACGGCGACTAATCGTATCCACTTCCCCATAGCGATCGAGTTGATCGCGAAACAAATTAAGAGCTAAAATAGCGCGAGGACGACAATCTTTTAAAACCAAAGGGAGAATATTTTCATCCACTTCTAAAATGGCATAATCAGCCTTTAAAGTGCCGAATAAATTGGCATCGGCTAATAAAGCAGTGATTAAACCATTAATTAAATTCGCCCCAGTGGTGTTATGGGTGACTTTTGCCCCCTGACGCTCTAGAATAGTTCTTAGCAGTAGGGAAGTGGTAGTTTTTCCATTCGTGCCAACCACCAAAATTACCCCCCGTCGGACTTGCCCACAAAGTAGCGGTAACAAACGGGGATGGAGACGACGGGCAATTTCCCCCGGCAAGACGCTGGCAGCCCCTAAACGGAGTCCTTTAACCACAGCAGTAACGGTTTTAGCCACCGCTACGGCTATCCCTAAACGGATGCGATCAAACAATTGCATGAAGTGAGATTCTCATAGCTGTTTCGTGATTTTACCCCTAAAAGAAGACCCGTAAACGGGGTAAGTTCCCTAATTAGTCTCCCAGTGGGGGTAAATCTCAGTTTATTCTGGCTTTTTTTCTCCCCTAACAAGTTTTTTAATTGTAGTTCTGATCGGAAATTTTCTGCGTAATTCACTATAAGTAATTGTTGATTTTTCCTCAATCATAAACAGGAAAGCTTCTTGTGTAGAATTGTATTTTTGAGGATAGCGAGGACTGCTAGGGTGAATGGCGATTAAATTATAAAAATAAGAACCTTGGTTAAGAGAATGGAGGCGACGTAGATCGCTAGTGAGAAAAGGCGCAGGAGCGAAATAACGAAAGAAATGGTAGCCAATTTCTGCTAAAAATTCTTGCAATTGCTCAATTTTAAATCCATATTTTTCGTAATGGGGTGAACAAACTTCAATATATAACATGGGGTGATACTGTTTTAAGGTCTTCCTAGCTCCCTGAAGAACTTTAATCTCCATTCCTTCCACATCTATTTTAATAAAATCACATTGTTTCAGATGCAAATTATTTTCTATCCAAAAATCTAAGGTTGTGGAAGTAAATAGTTCTCCCTCCACCTCTGATGATTCAATAAAGCGGGTAGCTCCCATGTTTTTAGGGGCTTTTTTTATAGAAAATTTTTTTTGAGTATCACTAATAACATCAGTTTGTACTTGTACTAAATGTGAAACATTATTCAATCGCAGGTTTTCCAAGAGAATTTGATGAGTTTCTGGACAAGGCTCAAAGGCAAATACCCGTCCTTCAGGGGATGATAAACGGGCTGCTAAAGTTGAAAAAGTGCCAATATTGGCACCAATATCAAAGCAAACATCCCCCGGATGAATCATTTTATCGTCGATTCCGGGATAAGCACTCTCCAAATTTTGCAGATTTTCTAATAAGTTAGCCATCTTCTGATCGAGACAATAAAATTTACCTTCAGGTGTATTAACCAGCCTCAAATTATCATTCATAAACTCAGCCTTGAAATATTTGAAACCATCATATTCCGCTTCGAGAATTTTGTCAATATTTAAAGCCAATAGATTTCTATAAAATGTAGCACCTGAGTTAAGTTTTAGCTACTTGATTACAGGGAAGTATTCTTACAGCGGTTATCTTAGTAGTAGAGTGCGAAATTTTCTTTTTGGGGAGTCAGCAGACCTGAGAGCGGAGACGATGCCAAGTATACGTTACACTTTACCTTTATGAGAAACGCTTCATCACAGTGATTGCCACTGCCATCAAATACAAAAAGCCTTTATCTGCCCCGGCGGTTCGTCTTTGAAAAAGACAGCCTATAATATAGGTAAGTTTGGGGCCGATTCTACCGCACACGACATTTTAGGGCTAGAGCTTATGGGTTTATTGACAAGATTGGGGATTTCACTGGGATTACTCGCCCTAGGCGGTACTGTAGGAGTGCTAGGAAATCAGTATTTAAGCAGAAAAGCACCCCTAGAGGTAAATACACCGCCGGCAATCCTCCCCGCTTCCCTCTCTCTTCCTGTTATTCCCCAAACCGACGGCAATGTTAATTTTATCGCCCAGGCCGTGCAGAAAGTCGGGCCGGCGGTGGTGCGGATTGACTCGGCCCGGGAAGTGGCCGACCAAATTCCCGAAGAATTTAAACAGCCCTTTTTTCGGCGCTTTTTTGGTAATGAAGTGCCGATTCCCAGGGAGCATTTGGAACGGGGAACCGGTTCTGGATTTATAATCAGTACAGATGGACTACTTTTAACTAATGCCCATGTGGTGGAAGGGACAACCCAAGTAAAAGTGACTTTGAAAAACGGTCAAACCTATCAGGGTAAAGTCCTGGGGGTTGACAATATGACCGATGTGGCCCTGGTGAAAATCGAGGCGAAAAATTTACCGACGGTGACTTTTGGCAAGGCCGAAACTTTAACCCCCGGAGAGTGGGCGATCGCAATTGGCAATCCCCTAGGCTTAGATAATACTGTTACGGTGGGCATTATTAGCGCCCTAGGACGCACTAGCAGCGAAGTGGGGGTTCCCGATAAACGGGTTCGTTTTATTCAAACCGATGCCGCTATTAACCCCGGCAATTCCGGCGGCCCGTTACTGAACGCCAAGGGGGAAGTTATCGGCATTAATACGGCAATTCGGGCCGATGCTCAGGGTTTAGGGTTTGCTATTCCCATCGAAACCGCCCAAAAAGTGGCGGGACAGCTATCTAGCAAGGGTAAAGCGGAACATCCCTACATCGGTATCCACATGGTGACGCTAAACCCAGAATTACGGCAGCAATTGAACGAAACTAAAGAATTAAACTTTAATATTGACCAAAATGAAGGGGTAATCGTCCTGCGAGTGGTGGAAAATTCCCCCGCCCAAAAAGCCGGGATGCAAGCGGGTGATATCATCGAAACTGTGGCAGGAAACCCCGTTAAAACCGCTTCGGATGTGCAGCAAGGTGTAGAAACCAGTGCGATCGGTGGTAATCTGGAAATCGAGATTAACCGCAGGGGTAAACAACAAACTCTCACCGTACAACCGGGGGTTTTTCCCAGCAAAACTAGCGATTAAAGCAAATACCAAACCATCCTGGCAACTGGGGCAAAAAGTATTAAGTGTACGGTAGAAGGTGGACAGACTTGCGAGCAAGATGTGAGTCAGCATCGTTTCAGTATATAACCATGAGCAGGATGGAAAGGTTGACAAAGCTTTGTCCTCGTGAAACGTCAAGGCAAACGGGAAGGAAAAAACTTTGAGGAGAAGACTTATTTCATCAGTAGTGAAAGATTGTCTGCGGAAGCCTTTTTGAAGCCAATTCAGGGGCATTGGAGTATTGAAAATCAGTTAAACTGGGTGAAAGATGTCACCTTGAAGGAGGATAAACCGCCTCGGTGGGGGTCATTCTCCCGTTAACTGGGCGATTTTATTTAGTTAGTTGATTTCCTTAGTTTGCCGTGGAAGGTTTCGGACGGTTCCCTAAGCTCGGCGTTTATGGGCTAATCAAATTGAGACAATTTTTACCACTTTTACCAAAGACAAAACGATTGCAGGAGCAAATCAAATCATGAAAGCATCAGAAACCAGTCTTCGTAATTTACTTGAGGGTACTAAACAATTTCAAATCCCTCTATTTCAAAGACCTTATTCTTGGGACAAGTCAAAATGGGAGACTTTATGGGAAGATCTAATGAGTCTCTATGATAAGGAGCAAGAACCTCATTTTCTTGGTTCTATTGTCACCCAGTCAATTCCTGGAACAGCCGAAGGTATATCTCCGTATGTCGTAATAGATGGACAACAACGTCTTACTACTCTTGCCATCATCATAGCGGCTTTGCGAAATTATTTACAAGAGAAAAACCATACAGAGTTGGCGGAAGAATTATATGAATACTATCTGATAAATAAGTTTAAAAAAGATGATGATTTTTATAAAATCTTGCCAACTCAAGGTGATCGTGAAGCTTACAAAAGTATCATAAAAAACCAAAATAGCAGAGAATTTGATAACAAAATAATATATAAGGCATATCAATACTTTAAGGAACGTCTTAAAAAGAAGAATTTTGCAGAGGGAGAACATAAACTCTTCAAAAATATTCTTTTAGAGCGTTTAATTTTAGTCAATATTACTTCTGATAGCGAAGAAAATCCTTATCTTATTTTTGAAAGTCTCAATACAAAAGGACAAGAACTTACCCAAGCCGATTTAGTCCGCAACTATGTTTTTATGAAGTTACCTAGTGAACAACGAGAAGATATATACAAACAAAAGTGGCAACCTCTTGAAGCATCTTTTAAAAGACTAGCTACTACAGAGCCAATAAAAAAAGAGGAAAAATATGCTGAATTATTGACTAATTCTTTTTGGTTCTATCTTCGCAAAGACGGTGAATCAATTAGTCAAAAAGAAGTTTATAAAGAAATTAAAAAACGCCTAGACAAAAATGCGGAAAACAATAGTTTTAACATTAAAGATAAACTAGATGAGTTGATTAACTTTGCTGAATATTATCAGTGTCTTGTTTTTCCCCAAGAAAGTGAAAACAAAGACGAACTAAAAGATCGGTTTATTCGATTAAATCGCCTAGATTTTGGTACTTGTCATATTTTTCTTCTCAATATCTATAAAGATTTTCAAGACAAGCATTTATCTATTCAGGATTTCCTTCAAATTGTTGATTGTTTAGAATCATACTTTATTCGACGATCCTTTGTTAATAAATCTACAAGAATTTTAGGGAAAATTTTTGAAAATTTATATAAAGAAATAAAACAACAATCTAACTCTAATAATACACTGTTTAATCTCAAAAAAGTTCTGAGAAATTATCAAGGAGAAAAGTCATGGCCATCAGACGATGAATTTCGTGAAGGACTAATCAAAAAAGACATCTATGGTAAAAATGCCAAAACAAATGATAGAGTTAAGCTTATTCTGGAAACCATAGAACGCCGCATGACCAAAGAGATGGTTGATACTGATAACCTGACAATAGAGCATATAATGCCCCAGAAATTAACAGCGCACTGGCAAGATATGCTTGGTGATAATCACGAACAAATACATAAAACTTGGCTACATACTTTAGGTAATCTGACTTTGACGGCCGACAATTCAGGCTTATCTAATAAACCATTTTCGGACAAAGTTATTTTGTTTAAAGACAGTAATGTTTCTTTGAACAAATACTTTTCTGACAAAAATGTCTGGAATAAGGAAGAAATTGAAAAGCGAGCTAATTATCTAGCTGATCTGGCTATTGAAATTTGGTCAAGATAAAATAACTAAAGATGTGCGAAACGTTTAGGCATCAAATAAGGCTGAAATGCCTGAAATAATTGCCTAGTCAGGTCTTCAGTGATCAAACGGCAGCCAATGGAAGCCTAGAATCATCCGTAGTTAACTTGACCTTGAGTCAACTACAATGATATATAGACAGCCAATGAATGTCAGGCTGTATCCTTAACAAGGGAACAGTCAAACGAGGAGCCGTATGAGGTAAAAGTTCCATGTACGGTTCTGAATGGGAGGGGATGGAGGCGAATCTATTCTCGACCCCTAATAAAATAGCAGCGGAGCGATCGAAATTGAGGCAGCGGTTACACTTAAAACTATCAATTGGGCGCGGGGCTGCCCTTCTAATCGGTTTGCTGGGATTAACAGCCTGTCAACCTCCCGATCCGCCGAAAATTTCGCCGACAGAATCGCCTAAAATTGAGGAAACTGGCCGCTTAATTCTCAATAATGCCACCTTAGAACAGGCTAACCCCTCCGGACAACCCCTCTGGAAAATTCAGGTCAAAAAAGCTACCTACACCCAAGACCAAAAAATCGCCCGTCTGGAAAATATCAAGGGTAATATCTATCAAGATGGGAAAGTAGTTTTACAGGTTAGTGCTGACCGCGGTGAAGTTTACAAGGAAGGCCAGGAAATTCTCCTCAAAGATAATATTGTGGCTGTAGATCCCCGCAATAAGGCCATTATTAACGCGCCGGAATTGCGTTGGCTACCTAAGGAGGGTATTTTAATCTCCTCCAAAGGGATCAAAGGTAGTCATCTACAACTAGAAGCTAAGGCGCGCCAAGGACGCTACGACACGCGCCAAGAAAAACTAGAATTACAAGGTCAAGTGGTGGCCACCGCCAAGGAATCTCGTGTCGTCCTGCAAACCGAGCGCCTGTACTGGGAAATTCCGCAACAGGTCATTAGTACCGATCAAAAAGTCGCTTTTGATCGCTATATTGATAAAACTATTATCGATCGCCTGACTGCTATCGGCGGTCGTTGGGAAAGAAAAAATAATCAGGTTATCCTGCAAGAAAACCTCGAATATCGCTCTTTAGAACCACCTTTACAGATTTCTGGTTCTCAGGCAATTTGGAACTATCAAAATCGTACCCTAACTTCCGATCGCCCCACGGAAATTTTTCAATATCAAGATCAAATCACTATTACTGGTAATCGTGTGGTGGTGGAATTAGGCAATCGCATCGCTTATCTCAAGGATGGGGTTAAGGGAATTAATCAGAAAACTGGGGCGCAATTGTATAGTCAGATCTTAACTTGGAAAATGTCGGAAAAAATTGTCGAGGCCGAGGGGAATATTATCTATGAACAACAGGAACCAAAATTTAATCTTACTGGCGATAAAGCGATCGGCACTTTAGAAGATAATAACATTGTTGTTACCAGTAGTTCCCCCGATCGAGTTGTCACCGAGATTTATCCCCGTTAACAGGGAAAATTAGCCAAAAAAAACTCTCCCCAAAAAAGGGAGAGAGGGGGGGTAAATATTTAAAAGCTTACCATTTGAGCAGATTAAACTGTTCCATATCGATGGTGTCGCGGTTACGATAGATAGTCAGGATAATCGCTAAACCCACGGCTGCTTCGGCTGCCGCTACGGTAATCACGAAAATAGTAAAAATTTGGCCTCGGATATTAGCGGGGTCAAGATAGTTGGAAAAACCCATTAAGTTAATGTTAACGGAATTGAGCATCAATTCGATCGACATTAAAACCCGGACAGCATTGCGACTGGTGACTAAACCATAAATTCCGATACAAAATAAGGCCGCCGCTAATAACAAATAATACTCTAACTGAATCTGCATGATACCTCTTTCTTTTGTCCTATTTAGGGGCGGTTAATTCTCTGGGTCGTTCTGGCAATGTTAAGGCTGTGGCCGTAGGTTCTTCAGCTTTTAGGGTGGGGATAAGGTCACGACGAGCTAAAATAATTGCTCCGACCATGGCCATTAATAATAGCACGGAAGCTAATTCAAAGGGTAGCAGGAAATCACTAAAGAAATGCTTACCGATTTCTACTAAAGTGTTAGTCACCACGGCCGGAGAAGTGCTAGAAATTGACCAAGGTGTGATTAAAACCATGGTCGATAACAGCACAAATAAACCAACACAAACTAAAGCAGTAGATGCCTTACGAATCCAACGTTTAGGAATATCAGAAAAGTCCTCTTGCTTGTTAACAAGCATAATGGCAAAGAGAATTAAAACGTTAATTGCACCCACATAAATTAGAATTTGTGCCGCCGCTACAAAATCAGCATTTAGTAAGAGATATAAACCCGAAATGCTGATAAAAACACCGCCCAATAAAAAGGCGGAATAAACGATATTAGATAATAGTACCACGCCTAAAGCTGTCCCGATTACTAGGGCTGCTAAAATGCCAAAAGATACTATTTGAACGCCCTCGGCTAAATTCACAGTAGTTTCATCTCCTTTTATGTTTGAGAGTTATTAATTATTAGTTATCAGCTTCTGAAGGCTGACGGCTGACGGCTGATAGCTAACTGCTAATTAATCAGTAATTTCTTCCGGACGTTTACCGGCGCGTTGACTACCGGCGGGTAAATCGTGGGGTTCGATGACACCTTTAGGCAAATAACCTAATTCCCTCAGAGGTGTTACCATCGGATCTTGGGTGACTTTGTAGGGTAAACGGCCTAGGGCGACGTTATCATAGTTTAATTCATGACGATCATAGGTCGCTAGTTCGTATTCTTCGGTCATAGACAAACAATTAGTCGGACAGTATTCCACACAATTACCGCAGAAAATGCAGACCCCAAAATCGATACTGTAGTGTTTGAGTTCTTTCTTTTTAATTTCCTTGTTAAAAGTCCAATCCACTACCGGTAAATTAATCGGACAAACTCGCACACAAACTTCACAAGCGATACATTTATCGAACTCAAAGTGAATTCTACCCCGATAACGTTCCGAGGGAATTAACTTTTCGTAGGGATACTGGACGGTAATCGGACGACGACGCATATGATCGAAGGTAACGGATAAACCTTCGCCGATGTATTTCGCCGCTTGAATGCTACCTTTGGCGTAATCGCTGACTTGTTTGAGGATGTTAAACATGATGGTCAGAGGTATAGTAGGTTAACAGGGCAAAAATGGGAATTAACCGCCAAAAGCAAAGGGAAAAGCTAGTTTTAGGGCGGCGGTAAGTAGTAGGTTAACTAAAGATACCGGTAAGAGGAATTTCCAGCCTAAATCGAGTAATTGGTCAATGCGAACCCGGGGTACGGTCCAACGCAAGAGAATGGCGATGAAGATGAGAAAATAGGCTTTTAATACTGTCATCGTAATCCCTAGGGAAGCGGTGATAATTTGTAGCCAGGGATTGGTTTCACTCACTCCCAACCAGCCGGCCAAAGCATTGACGGGGATAGGAAATTCCCAACCACCAAGATAGAGGACCGCGAAAACTAGGGCCGACAGCACGAGGTTAACGTAGGAACCCACATAAAAGAGAGCGAATTTCATCCCCGCGTATTCGGTTTGATAACCGGCGACTAATTCCTCCTCCGCTTCTGGTAAATCGAAAGGCAGACGTTCACACTCAGCTAAAGCGGCAATCCAGAAAATCAGAAAACCCACCGGTTGGCGCCAGATATTCCAGCCTAAAATGCCATAACCGGATTGTTGTTCGACAATATCAATGGTACTGAGACTATTAGACATCATCACAATCGCTAATACCGATAAAGCCAAGGGAATTTCATAACTAATCGATTGCGCCGCCGCCCGTAGGCCTCCCAGTAAGGAATACTTATTATTTGAGGCATAACCCGCCATTAATAAGCCAATGGGGGCAATACTGGACAAGGAAATCCATAAAAAGATACCTACGTTTAGGTCAGTAATCACCAGATTTTGACCGAAGGGGACGATGAGGTAGGAGACAAACACCGGCATCACCACCAAAATCGGCCCAAAGAGGAATAACCAGGGGTCAGCCTTAGCGGGGACGACATCTTCTTTAAAGACTAATTTGAGACCGTCGGCGACCGGTTGTAAAACGCCCAAGGGTCCTGCGTATTCCGGCCCGATACGCTGTTGGACGGCGGCGGAAATTTTTCTTTCTAACCAGACGCAGACTAAAACCCCCACTGTGGCGGCTATAATCATCAGGAACATGGGTAAAGGCATCCAAATCGCTTTAGCCAGTCCTCCACTTAATCCCAAGTCTGTTAGGGATTTAATGAAACTTTCTTGTAAATCTATGCCTTGATTCATATTTGGCGATCGCTGTACTGTCGATAGTTCGGCATGGTTTGAAGATTTTTAAGCAAATCTTATAGCCTAGTATACAGTTAGTCGGTCTGAGGGTTATCAGTAAAGTGACAAAGGCTTCAACTCATTAGCAGCCAAGAGAGTCAAGCAATCTTGATTCCCCCGCCGAGAATAGGTATTAGTCAATAGTTAGACTCTGAATCTATCAATGTTCCCATCCGTTTCTTAGCGCCGACAACCTCAGCTAGTTACCAATTATTCACAGGAAAAAAATCTAGATAACTTATTTTTTAGGCAGTTAAAGCCGCTCTCTGGTCTTTTGTCCGATAAGTTTTACCGACTTTTAAAACCCGGTTATCGAGCGTTTCTGGCCACTCCCCGCTATTTAGGGTAGGCTGAAAAAATCTAAAAACCTTGTTGGGTAAGACTTTTAGACTTTTTGTCAATCAAAAAGTACCAGGCATGGGAGTGATCAGGGGGAAAATTCCGGGACTTTTTCCCTGAAAATTAGGTAATTGGCCACCTCAAAACTGGTAAAACCCCACACCCGTTCGGACCTCGGCGTGAGCTCGGTCGAACGCTGAGCTCACGGCCGAAGCCCACACCCCACACCCGTTCGGCTGAGCTCACGGCCGAAGCCCACACCCTGCCACCAGGAAAAACTTTTTGCCGCAAACCCTATTTAGTCTGATAAGCCGCCTGTAGATCCTGAATCGAAAACAAAGCTTGAAACTGTATTCCCTGAGATTGGTAAAATTCCGCCCCTCCTTGCTCTCTATCCACCAAAGCAATAATTAAATCCACTTGATAACCCGCATCGCGTAATCTTTCTACCGCTACCATAGCACTTTTCCCCGTTGTCACCACATCTTCGAGGACAACCACCGCGGCACCGGGGTTTAAAGTCGGCCCCTCGATATAAGCCATAGTGCCGTGACCTTTTGCCTCTTTGCGGACGATTAAAGCTGGAATCGGGCGATTTTCGTAGGCAGATACCACACTAACGGCGCTGACAATCGGATCCGCCCCTAGGGTTAATCCTGCCACCGCTTGGGTATCTGGAGGCAGTAGAGACAGCAATAAACGCCCCACGGCTAAAGCTCCCTCCGCAGTGAGGGTAACTTGTTTGCCGTTGATATAGTAGCTGCTTTTTTGTCCTGAAGACAGGGTGAAATCCCCCTCTCGATAGGCAAGACGGACAAGAGCATCGAGGAGAAATTGACGCAGGGAAGCAGTGTCGAGATTCGCTACCGAGGAATTAGTCATATTTTCAGGATTGGGAGCCTGACTGACTCCAAAATTTCGGTTACAATTGAGCCAAAAGTCATTATATATTGACTCGATCTCTAGTATTGATTTCTTTCTCATCCCATTGAAGCAATTTTTTAATTAACCCTACCCCCGCGAGGAGATTTTTAGCCATGCGCGCTCAATTTTTACTCCCTTCCCTGTTTTGTTTAACCAGTTTAGTCTGGTTGAGTTCGCCTAGTGCGATCGCTCAACGTTCCCCCGCCACCACTCCCGCACCGGTAAAAACCCAACAATTGCAACTTGTCCCCTCTCCCGATACGGCGGTGGGATTTAATAATATCCCCGGTTTGTTTAACCGCGCTGTTAATAACAATACGGGTCGTTTCTACGACTACACCAGCATTTTAGGACAGTTCAACTCTCGGGAGGGTTGGCGTACTTTTATGCAAGGTTCCTATTTTGATAATATGATTACCCGGGATGCGAAATTGGTCGAAACTTTATACTATGATGTCATGCAACAGCAACAGTCTGGGCCTTTAATTCGCACCCAAGATTTACCCAATCCCTTCGATACTTCCCTACAGGAAAATCCCAGTTATTTAAGTCCAGGCGGCTTTTAATTCGCCAATTCAACTCGGAATTGACGAACAATGTAATGGGTCGAGAATCTTCTTTGAAGGTTCCCGAACTGCGGTAATATATCTTTTTAAGTTCGCTCGAAGCTCCCTGAGAAGCTAAACTCTCACCCATTTGGCAATATCAAGGGTTTTGTCATAACGATAGCTCATGCCATCATTGGCAACAATCATTTGACCTCGACTGGCTTTATTTTTGATCGTACTTAAGCTATAGTTGGTCAGTTTTTGCATTTCTTGATGGGTAAAATTGTCTTGATTGTTCATTTCAGAGACAATTTCTATCGTTTCATCAACGGTTTGGTCATTGTTAGAATGAGTTGCAATCACTGCTGATGGATGATAGTCTTCCATTCTCATTAATCGCCAAGTAGAATCCTCGGAAAGTTCCAAAACCTTTTGATGGTAGTTAAACAAACTTTCTCGATGTCCGACACTAATAAAGGTCTTTCCAGTTTGTTGTAACTGTTTATATAAATGATCTTCATTTTTTAAATCTAAAGCACTGGTGGCTTCATCTAAAATCACAAAATCTGGCTGATTAACGAATAGTCGCGCAAAGGCTAGACGTTGTTGTTCTCCTAAGGATAAAATATTTTCCCAATCCACTTCCTCATCAAAATTTTTGATGCGATTAAGAACATCTTGCAGGTTAACTTCTTGTAAGATTTCTTTTAATTGGGTTTCACTCATCTCCGTTGTCGTTTGAGGATAAATTAGCTGTTCGCGCAAGTTTCCTAAAATGATATAAGGACGTTGGGGTAAAAATAATAAATCGTCGAGGGGAGGTCGCACCAAATGACCTGTACCTGTATTCCATAACCCAGAAATAGCGCGTAAAAGAGAACTTTTTCCTCGACCACTTGGCCCAACAATTAATAAACCTTCCCCTGGTTCAACGGACAGTGATAAATGTTCGACAATCACTTTAGCGGCATCGGGAGTTTGTAAGGTGACATCATCAAAAGCTAGATTGTTATCTTCAATGACTTTAATGGTATTAACTGGGTTGGTTTGTTCGCTTACACCCTCTAAAGCTTGGTAAAACTCTTCTAAACGTTCAATATAATTAATAAACTCACCAGAGCGTCCAAATTCATCCACTAACACGGATAAAGCTGTGGAAAAGAAATAGCAACAATAGCTGGCTTGGTTAACTTGTCCAAACTCAATTTCACCACTAATATATAATGGGGAAACAATTAAGAAGGGGAAGATTTGAACAATGGATTGATAGCCGCGGTTAAAAAATTCTTGGGTTCTTTCCCAATTAATTCTTTCAATCATGATTTTAATCACCTGATTGAACTTTCTTTGAATAATATTTAACTCTTTTTCTTCCCCTCTAAAAAATGCAATTGATTCGGCGTGTGTCCGAACATGAGTAATGGCGTATTTATAGGTTCCTTCGATTTCTAATTGTTGTTTATTGACTTTATTTAATTGTTGAGTAATATAGGTAGCAAGAATATTTCCAATAATCGTATAAACGAAAAGCACAATAGAAATTGTTTTGGAAATTGACCAAAGAATGGCAATAAAAACCAGCATCTCCATAACTTTTTCAACACAGGTTGTTAAAAAGTCCATCGTTGTTCTGGCAATGGGTTGAATTTCTTGGGATAAACGTTGATCTGGATTTTCAATATCTCCTTTAAAATTGATTTGATAATAAGCACGATTTTTGAAATATTTTTGCAAGATACTACTATTGATCCATTGATACCAATCCAGCGCAATTAGTTTTTTAAGAAACCTAGACAATCCTGTGAAAAACGTCATACTGCCTAGAGTAATCCCATAAATAATGACAAAATGAGTTAATTTTTCTGCATCCCTAGCTTCTGTGACGCTAATTAAGTCTCTAAAAACGAAACTATTAAACGCATTAAGACCTACTACTCCCACTAATAATAAAAACAATAAAACGAGCATTCCCCAGGAACGAATAATCTGCGAAAAAGCTCTATCCTGGTGTTCTTTCGGATACCAATAAACTTGAATAAATCTTAAAAATTCTTGAAGAGATTGATTGAAAGTTCGGGTATCTTCTTTGAGATTTATAGTATCTGAGGCTTTTTCTGCAACATTCATGGAATTCTTCTCGCGCTAAAATGGGGGACATTAGAACTTTTAATGTCTATCTATTGAGTTAGACACTAATTCAGCATACCATAAAAATCTGCATTATTATCACAAATTCTATTACTACTATTTTCTAGATTTTTTACATATCAGGAATCAATATTAACCTATTGTTTAGGCATTGGAGCAGATTCATAATCGTTTGATAATTTTGGCAGGATTACCAGCAACAACAGTAAAAGGTTCTACATCTTCTGTTAGAACCGAACCTGCTCCAATAATTGCTCCTTTCCCAATCGTAACTCCTTTAAGAATTCCAACATTAAATCCAATCCAAACATGATCTTCTATCACCACAGGTGCAGATATTTATATCAAGATCCTTAGTATCCTTAATCAGATTATTTAAAATTGCTACTTCCACAAAATGTTTATGTCTTAAAACATAATTTAATGAATGAGCATCAGTGTCATAAATATTGACATCATCGGAAATCATAACTTCGTTACCAATTTTGATAGAATTAGCTGATCTAATTCGAGTTCCTTCACCCATATAACAATCTTTACCGATTTCTATTTTTCCGCCATAAGCAAATATAGCTAATTCTCCGAGAATTACTCTATTTTCTCCAATTTTAATTAAACTTTTATCATTCTGATGATTTACACAATTTCCGTAAAATTTTACGGAACTATCGAACGTTGCACTTTCAGCCAGTTTTTGGAGTTTTTCGATTTTTTGTTGTTCTTCTAAGAATTTGGAAATTAATAAATATAATTTATTGTTTAAGTTAAACATAATATTTTCCTCGTGGAATTGATGATCTGACTTTTTTGAATCTAGGGATGAGATAAGCTGCGCAATTCAGCTTATGGGGTCTGATTAAATCGATCATTTATTTTGTTAAAAACCCACTTTTAGTAAAATATTCAAAATAAGTTTTTAACAATTTTTGATCAATCGGGGGAAAATTAAACGCTGTACCCTTTAACCCCATCATCGTATTTTGATCATCAAACTGGGAGGGATAACCTGCGGATAAATTTTCATCTGAAAAGTTATCTAACACCGGAGATAAAGCATTATCTGTATTAATTTTACATTGTTCTGTTAAATGTGATCGCCATTTTTCAAAGGAAACACACTGCAACGGATAACCCATTTCCCGAACACAATCAAATAAGTCACGATTTAAGGTTGGCTGAGAATTCAACAAATGAAATGCTTTCCCTAAAGAGCTTTCTTGACTGGCTAAATGTATAATTGCACCACTCACATAATCCACAGGAGTGAGGTCTTCTGTACTATCACCAAAATCAGGAATCATTCCTAATTGAATACAGCCTTTAATCATACGACAAAACAAATCTTCTCTATTACAAATTCCAGTTTTACTATGTCCAATAATTCGAGATGCTCTGAAAATTGTCATCGGAAGTCCCCGTTTTCCAGCTTCCATGATTAATTTTTCAGCGACCCATTTACTTTGAGTATAACCGGCATTGAGTCCATGATTTATACCCAGGGGATCAGATTCTTGAATTAAGTTTCCTTGAGCATAACTGGGGGAAAAAACAGAAATCGTCGAGACAAAATGGACAGGTTTGGTTTTAATTAAGCAGGCTAATCTCAAGATTTCTGCTGTTCCTAAAACATTAGTGGGTTTCAGTATTGAATAGGGATAAATGGCATTCACCCAAGCTCCATTATGATAAATTACATCAATTTGTTCGGCTAATTCCAGAAAATCAGGTTCACACATTCCTAAACGTTTTTGGGATAAATCACCAATAACAGGAATAATCCGAGAGCTTTTGTGTTCATCCCATAATTGAAAGGTTTTTAATTTTTGGTAAATTTTGGCTTGAGCTTTTTCTAAACTTTTGTCTCGAATTAAACAATAAATATTAGCTTCTGTTTTGTCTAATAATTCAGCTAATAAATGAATTCCGAGAAAACCCGTAGCTCCTGTTAGCAAAATATGAGCAGGTTTCTGAGGAAAGAAAGTCAGAATATTCAGCGGTTGAATAGTCGGATCTAAGGTGATTTCAACTAGCCAATCTGGGCTTTGATCACTCCCAATTGCATCAGATAAATTAAAATCTAAATTAGAGGATAATCCCGCCACCGTTGGTTCTGAAAAAAGATAATTTAAAGGAATATTAATAGATAATTGTTCTCGCAGTCGAGAAATCACTTGAGCGGCTTTTAAAGAATGTCCGCCTAAATCAAAGAAATTATCGAAAATACTAATTTGTTTTAACCCTAAAACATCTTGCCAAATCTCAGCAACAATTTTTTCTGTAGCTGTTCGGGGTGCAATAATCGTTTTTTTATCCTGACTTTCGGTAGGTGCAGGTAAAGCGTTGCGATCAATTTTTCCACTACTCATTAAGGGCAATTCTTGAAGCTCTACAAAGAAAGCCGGAATCATATAATCGGGTAATTTCTGTTTCAGAAAACTCCGTAATTTTGCAGGATCGATGGATTGCGCTTTAGGGACAATATAAGCTACTAATTGTTTATGATTCGTTTGATCTTCTCGAACAATTACAGCCGTTGCTCTGACATCCGGGTATTCAGTTAATACGGCTTCAATTTCGCCAATTTCAATACGAAACCCTCGAATTTTAACTTGATTATCAATTCGTCCTAAAAACTCTATATTTCCATCAGGTAAATAACGAGCTAAATCTCCAGTTTTATAAAAACGTTGATCTTCAGATGAATTAAAAGCATGAGTAATAAATTTTTCACGGGTTAAATCATCTTGATTGAGATAACCTTTCGCTAAACCTAAACCTCCAATTAACAATTCTCCGGGTATTCCTATCGGAAGTTGTTGCAGATGGCGATCGCAAATATAAACCTGTGTATTTGTAATCGGTTTACCAATGGCAACAGAATGAATTTGAGCAATTTTATGAATGAAATTGGGATTAAAAACTGTGCTGGTTATCGTCGCTTCTGTCGGACCATAAGCATTCAACCAAGTGATATCTTCTCGTTGACTATTTGATAGTATTTTTTGCCATAATATTAATCGCTCTGGTAATACTTCTTCACTTCCTGTAATCACTAAGCGTAGGGTTTCAGGTAAGGTTATTAAAGTTTGAGATAAATCTAATACCCATTCATGCCAATAAGTAGCCGGAAGATTAATGACTGTTAAACACTTTTGCTGAATAAATTGAGTAAAATCAGCTAAAGAAGGGAACATTAATGCAGGACGCATAACTAAAGTTGCACCCGTTAAAAAAGTTGGATAAATTTCTTCAGCAGCTACATCAAAGGTAAAAGAAGCAAATTGTAAAATTCGATCACGATTTGTTAAATCATAGAATTTAATGATTCCTAAACTATGATTAACTAAACTTTGATGTTCAATCATAACCCCTTTAGGAGTGCCTGTTGAACCAGAGGTATAAATAATATAAGCTAAATTATTTGGCTCAATAGGGTTAAATAAATTGTTTTGGCTTTGACTAACAATTAAGTTTTCTTCAGTATCCAGACAAACCACTTCTGCTTGATGATCACGGAATAAATTAACCAAGGTATTTTGAGTAATTAATACCGAGACTTGAGCATCATTTAAGATATAGTTTAAACGCTCTTGGGGATAATTGGGAGCTAGAACAAGATAAGCAGCACCGGTTTTAAGAATTGCCAAAAAACTGATAATAATAGACACAGATTGTTCTAAACAAATTCCCACTAACGATTCAACTTTAACCCCCTTAGATTGGAGATAATGAGCTAATTGATTGGCACGATGATTTAAGTCTTGATAGGTGATTTTTTCCCCGCACCATTCTATTGCGATCCCATTTGGATTTTTTAAAACTTGATGTTCAAATAATTCATGAATACAAACCTTTGGATTTTCAGCAATATTAGTCTGATTCCATTGAGCTAATAACTTTTGTTCTGATAAAGGTAAAATAGGTAATAATTCAATCGATTGTTCAGGATTAATGGCAATTCCTTCTAATAAAGTTTTAAAGTGGGTAATCATGCGCTCAATCGTGTCTTGATTAAACAACGCGCAATTATAATCAAACGATCCAACTAAACCCTCAGTCGTTTCTTGCATGGCTAAGGTTAAATCAAATTGAGCAATTAAAGCATTCATCGTGACGGGAGTTAATTTTAAATCCGCCATCGAAAAATGATTAATGTGCAGCATATCTTCCCAAGAAAACATCACTTGGAATAAAGGACTATAACTTATGTTTCGTTGAGGATTTACCGCTTCTACCACCTTCTCTAAGGGTAAATCTTGGTGTTCATAAGCTTCTAAAACTACTTGTTTAACTTGATTTAATAAAGCTTTAAACGAGAGATTTTCTTTAAACTGAGTCCGAATGGGTAAGGTATTAATAAAGCAACCAATTAAGGGTTCAATTTCAGGAAATTGTCGATTTCCACTAGGAATTCCAATCACAATATCTTCTTGACTGCTATAACGATATAATAAAATATTAAAAGCCGTTAACAGCGTCATATTCAAAGTAGCGGTTGACGTTTGGCTAATATTTTTCAGGTTTTGGCTTAATTCTGGACTTATTTTAAATGTACAATTATTGCCTTTAAACGTTTGTATGGGAGGACGAGGATGATCAGTGGGAATTTCCAATAAGGGTGGAATTCCCGTTAATTTTTGTTTCCAATAATTAACTTCCTGGGTGAGTTTATCTCCTTGTAACTGTTGTCTTTGCCAAACGGCAAAATCACCATATTGAATAGGCAAATCGGGTAAAGGATTAGATTGTTTTTGTAAAAAAGCTTGATATAAACTAGAAAGTTCTTCGAGTAAAACTTTCATTGACCAGCCATCAAAAATAGAATGGTGTAAACTCAAAAACAAAATATAAGAATCAGCTTTTAATTTAACCAAAAAAGTCCGCATTAAGGGAGCTTTGGTTAAGTCAAAGGGAGTATAAATTTCTTGTTCGGTTAATCGCTCTAATTCTTGGGTTTGTTCCGCAGAAGATAAAGACTGTAAATCCAGCAAGGTAAAATTTAAATGAATTTTAGGGTTAATAATTTGTCTGGGAATTTCGTCAACTTCTTGAAAACAGGTCTGCAACACTTCATGACGTTGCTTAATAGTTTCCAAAGCTTTTCTAAAGATATCAATATCTAAATTGCCTTCAATTTGAAAGCGAAACGGCATATTATAGGTATAGCCTTGAGCTTCTAATTGGTACAAAAACCAAAGTCGTTCTTGGGAAAAAGAAAGCGGTACAAGTTGAGACGGATTTCTAGTCGGTATTGTATTCGTTTTTAAACCGATTCCTTTTTTTTGTAGTAATAGCTTCAGTAATTTTTGTTTGTCTTGAGAATTATCGTTCATTTTTGACATGAGTTAATAGGATTTATTTAATTTAGTGATTTTAGGTTGGTTTAATGGATACAAATCAACCTAAAAATTGTTTAATTATTGATGCTAAATAGCGGTATAACCTCCATCTACCATTAAAATTGCTCCAGTTACATAAGAGGAAGCTTCGGATGCTAAAAACACGACAGGACCAATTAACTCTTCTAAATCTCCAGTTCGTTTCATGGGGATTCTAGTATATAATTCGTCCATTTCATCCGAAGTTGAACGTAAACCTTCTGTTCCTTCCATCATATTATTCATATACCCCGGTGCAAAAGCATTGACTCGAATTTTGTGACTAGCTAATTCGACCGCTAGGGATTTTACTAATTGATTGACACCACCTTTTGCGGCGCTATATGCTCCTGAAGATTTGGGAACAGCAACGAAAGCACAGATAGAAGAATTCATAATAATTGAACCGGCTGTTCCTTGTTTGATCATTTGTTTGGTTGCGAGTTGAGCGCAATTAAAATAACCTTTTAAGTCAACATTAATAACCTGATCCCATTCAAATTCTTCTAATTCATCAGTGTTTTTGAGAATTTCAACTCCTGCATTACAGACCATAATATCGAGTTGACCATAATGAGCAACCGCCTGGTTAATTAAATTCTGACAAGCTTGACGTTGACGAACATCGGTCTCAATTGCGATGGCTTCGCCTCCTGCTTCTTGAATCAGTTGAACCGTTTGTTCAGCACCAACTTGATTAATATCACCAATTACCACCTTAGCTCCAGCTTGTGCTAATCCTTGGGCTAATACCCGACCAATTCCTCGGGCAGCACCCGTGATAATTGCAACTTTACCTGTTAAATCAAAGAGATGATTTGTCATTTTTTTCCTTCAGTTTAAATCAATGTCCACTATAGAAAGTTTAATTCATTTAGGTTCAGCTTTGAGATAATAAAGCTTGAACTTCTTCTGGTGAAAGTTTGGAAATTTCTTGAACTGTTACGGCAATTTCATTCAGTAAACCTTCATGCCCCACTAATTCAATCATGACTTGAGTTAATTGGCTGATAGTTGAGTGATTAAAAAGTTGACGTACAGAAATTTCAATTTCTAAGGTTTGACGGATTTTACTAATCAGTTGAATCGCTTTTAAAGAATGCCCACCTAACAGGAAGAAATCGTCTTCAATCCCAACTCGTTCGACTTCTAAAATTTCTGCCCAAATTTCTGCTAAAACTTCTTCAATTGCAGTTCGAGGAGCGACATAATTTTGAATTAACGATAAGGGGTTTTTATCGGGTATTGGTAAGACTTTTCGATTAACTTTACCATTAGGACTGAGTTGAAAAGATTCCATCACAACAAAAGCAGAGGGAATCATATAATCGGGTAGCCAGTTTTCAAGGAAATGACGTAATTCAACTTGGTTTATGGTTTCACCTGGACGGGGAATAAAATAAGAGGCTAAATATTTTTCTCTGGCGGTTTCTCCCTGAACTGTAGCAACAGCTTGAGCAATTTGAGGATGTTGATTTAAAATAGTTTCTACTTCCCCTAATTCAATTCTATAACCTCTAACTTTCACCACATCATCAATTCTTCCTAAATATTCAATGTCTCCATTGGGTAAATAACGAGCTAAATCTCCAGTTTTATACAGCAATGAATTATCGCTAAAGGGATTAGCAATAAATTTTTCTTTGGTTAATTGGGGATTGTTGAAATAACCCCGCGCTAAACCGCCACCCGCAACATATAACTCGCCAGTGACTCCGATGGGTACAGGTTGAAGATGAGAATTTAAAATATAAACTTGCACATTAATCGCGGGTTTACCAATGGGAATATACTTCGGCCAAAGCTCAGGATTAGGGTCAAAGGTATAACTGGTAACGATATCCGCTTCTGTCGGGCCATAAAAATTGTAAAGCGTACAATGTTCGAGTTTCTTGAATGCAGAAATCATCGCTGGAGTAATTTGTAATTGCTCTCCAGCTGAAATAATTTCACGCAAGTTAGCAAATAAGTAGGTTTCCTCACTATAGGTTTCAATTAATTGTTGTAACAAAGTAACGGGCAAAATCGCTTTATGAATAGGGTTATTTGCCAATAATTGACTTATTTTAGCAAGGTCTAAGCGGGCATCTTCTGGAACAATAAATAAGCTTCCCCCTAAACACCAGGCTGCAAACATTTCGTGATAGCTAACATCGAAATTGAAGGGAGCAAATTGTAAGAAATTTCTCTCCGGTGACATTTTTGCCTGATGATGCTCAATAATATTGGTTAAGGATTGATGCAGGATCATAATCCCTTTTGGCACACCCGTAGAGCCTGAACTATAAATAATATAGGCCAAATCCTTTAAACTCACGGGGTTGTCAAGATTAGTCTTGGGTTCTAAGGCAATTTCTGACCCTTGTTCATCCAATAAAATCCGTTGAGAAATGGTTTCACTGTTTAAAAGAAATTGACAATCTTTTTGGGTTAATAAGGTTTTGATTTGGGTGTCTTGCAGGATGTAAGAAAGTCTTTCTTGAGGATAGGTTGGGTCTAGGGGAACACAAACACAGCCTACTTTTAACACTGCTAAAACGGCAATTACCATATTAAGAGATCGTTCTAAACAAATCCCGACCAAAGATTGAGAACTCACCCCAATTTTTTGTAAATAATGGGCGAGTTGATTGGCAGACTCATTGAGTTCTTGATAGGTTAATTCTTGCTCTTGAAAAACAACGGCGATGGCTGAAGGGGTTTTGAGGGTTTGTTGTTCAAATAATTCATGAACGCACTGTTTTAGGAGTTTTTCGGGTGCAGTTTGATTCCATTCAATTAATAATAATTGACGTTCAGCTTCCGTTAATAAAGGTAAGTCTTGAATCCGACGATGGGGATTAATAGCGATTCCTTCTAATAAGGTTTTAAAATGACCTAACATCCGTTCAATGGTGTCATTTTCAAATCGTTCTTGAGGATAAATAATTTTAATACTTAAGGCTTCTCCAGGGGTGACAATAACCGTTAAGGGGTAATCAGCATTGCCATAATCTTGCATTTCACCGACTTGTAAACCGCCTAAATTCTCACTATCATTTTCGCTAAAGGGTAAATTTTCAAAGACAACAAAACTTTCAAAAACTGAATGAGGGGACGGAATTTCACTCCATTTTTGAATATCAATTAGAGAACTATAACTATATTGCTCTCGTTCTAAATGCTCTTGTTGTAATTGTTGAAACCAAGTTAATAATTCAAGTTGAGACTCAATTTGGATGCGAACGGGTAAGGTATTTAAAAACATCCCCACCATCGATTCAATCCCTGTAAAATTAGGCGATCGTCCCGAAACGGTTGCCCCAAATACAATATCAGATTCACTACTATAATGATGTAATAATAAAGCCCAAGCTCCTTGAATTAGGGTAGAAAGAGTAAGGCGATATTCTTGGGCGAGTAATTTCAGACGACTGGTAATTTCTGGAGAAAGTTTTGATTTTTGATGAAGATAATTTTTACTTTGAGTAACCAGAGAATTTAACGGTTTATCAACGACTAATGGAGTTGGAGAGGTAAAACCTTGAAGATTTTGTCGCCAAAATCGTTCGGCTTCAGTTTGATCTTGCTGTTGTACCCAATTAATATAGTCTTGGTAAGGGCGGGGTGTGGGTAAATTGACGGGTCGATAGTTGATGAGTCCAGCGTAAAACTCGAAAACTTCTTTCAACAGAATTGCTGTTGCCCAACCATCTAATAAAATATGATGTCCAGTATGGATAAATTCATATTTTTGATCTTCGACTTGAATTAAATGACATCGAAGTAAGGGGACTTTATCTAATTCAAAATATTGCTCTTTATCAGAGATTAATAATTCCTGAAATTTAGTTTCTTGTTCGGCGAGAGAATGCGCTCGCCAATCATAATTAAACCAAGGTAAGGTGACATTTTTTCTAACCACTTGTAAAGGCTGTTTGGTTTTTTTCCAAGCAAAACAAGTCCGTAAAATACTATGTCTATCTACTACTTTTTGCCAAGCTTGTTGGAATGCATTAATATCTAAATTACCTTGCAAGGTGATTTGAATTTGTGATAAATAGGTCTTTGATTCTGGATTATATAAAGAATGAAACAGCATCCCCTGCTGCATGGGAGAAAGGGGATAAATGGATTCAATATCTTTTTTACTAACCTTAGATTTTTGAGGTGTTACCATTGTTTTTCCCAATAGATTAAATAAAAATATGCGTGAGTTTCTTGAATCAAATTTTATTCAAGAAACCTGATAAAATTAGAACGAATTACCTTTAACGTTGACTAGACCACTTGAGTTTAAATTTGTTAATTTCTTCATCGGTGTAAAAATGACGCACTAATGGTTGATCATAAATCTCTTCTAAATATTCATCACTAAAGGTCAGACTCTTTCTTAAATTATCATAGATGAGATAGTCATCCGCTTCTAAAAAGTCTGCTCGGTCAAGTCGTTCACAATCTAAATTTTCAACACCTAAAAAAGTTTCTAGGGCTTCTTTTAAGCAAGAATCAAGTTTTTCTAATTTTAAGACTAATAAGTCAATATTTCTGTCTGGGAAATTCGCAATCGCATAACCTTTTTCTTTCGGAAAATCAATGGAAGCGATATCAATGCCGAAAACTGGTTGCAATTCTTCTTCAAACCAGTCAAACTGCTTTCCATAAACAAATTTTTGAGACCAAAATTTTTTAATAATTTCATCCATTGTGATTAATCCTTCTTGATATTTTATGAAAAATTCAGGAAAAACAGATTGACAATGAATGACTTGAAAAAACCAAGAAATATTACGGGCGATGGGTTCTCGGACTCCAGTAATAATTTTAATATTTTTTTGATTTTTAATTTCCTCAATGTGTTCGCTTAAATATTTGGTCATACAGGAATGCCCAAAGGTAAAAGCATGATAATGTTTCTCCAGTTGCATTGTTTCCCAAATTTTTGAGAAATGTTCTGAATTCAGATTATGAATATGATAAATAGCTTGATTTTGCAGATGTTTTTTTAGGGTCAAATAGGTACTCATTGAACCGACTTTCCCCATTTGATAAACAAATATGACTGAAGAATTATTGAGAAGTTCTTGTTTTAATTTTCTTTCTGTATTCCACATATTAATCCTATTATTCATATAGGAATACACGGGAAAAAACTGTTTATCTGCGATGGGATAATAGTTAAGAGCTTGGTTTGAGAGTTTAGTTTGTGTGTTCATGATGCTTGTTGATGATGCTGGAGGGTTGAATTTAAAATGCTGACGAGGATAAACCACCATCGATGGGAATAGTAATTCCCGTTATATAACTCGCACATTCTGAAGCTAAAAATACAACGAGATTAGCAAATTCTTCAGTCGTACCAATTCGATTCATGGGAATTGTTTTTAGAATTCCTTCTCGGATTAAATCTGGGGTTGTTCCTTGCTTTTTGGCATAAATTTCTAAATATTCTCGATGTCTAGGGGTATCAATAACGCCGGGGTTAACACTATTAATTAAAACATTATAGGGGGCGGTTTGTCTAGCTACTGATTTGGTAAAATTCATTAAAGCTGCATTGACAACACCCGATTTAACTAAACGAGGAGATGGCTCTTTTCCCGATGTCCCAATGATATTAACAATTCTTCCCCAATGTTGTTTTTTCATAATCGGTAACACTAAATTGGTTAAGCGAATATAACCCATTAATTTTCCTTGAAAAACGTTTAACCAATCTTCATCGGAAAGGTTTTCAATTAAATTATCAGCAAAGTTAGCTCCTTCAGAATTATTTACTAAAATGTCAATTTTGCCATATTGATTTAAAGAGTCCTGTATTAATTGTTCAGAATCTTGAGCTTGATGGACATCAGCCACTAAACGCAGAATTTCTTGGACAGGATAAGCTTGAGCCAGAGATTGATAAGCTTGTTCTAAGCGTTGGGAATTGCGACCACAAATAATTAAGTGACAGCCTTCTTCTGCTAATTTTTCAGCAATGGTAAACCCAATTCCCGCACTACTTCCCGTAATCAAAGCCACTTTATCTTTTAATCCTAAATCCATAAACTTTGTCCTAGCATTTTGAGGTTAAACTTAAAATTTTAAAATGAACTAAATTAAAATTTTAATCAAATTAATATCTTGATTCGATGAATTATATCCCTTTTTTAAAACTTTTGAAGGAGCATAATAAATTTGACCATATTCTAAACACTGTTCTTCATTTTCTATGGAGATTTCTAATTTTCCATTCAAAATAAATCCAATTTCTTCTTGCTCACCTTGATGTGGGGGAATGGAATAACTAGACGGGATTTTCATCATCACGATTTCAAACCAAGAACCCTTAACCGATTGACAAGGTAAATGAGTGATTTTATCTTGGTTGTTTGATAGGGTTAATACAACGTCTTCTGAAGGTAAAGAAGAGGTAATCCGTTTAAGATCAAATCCAATCATCGCTTCGGACAAAGGATTAACAAAACCATGAGAAACATTAGCATCGGCGACATGAATATCTTGTAAAGCTCTCAAGGGTTTAATCACATCTTTAATATACAGTTCCAGTTCTCCTGAGAGTACCATGCCAATTTGACTTTCAGGATGTTGGTGGGATTCAAGTTTAGCATTAGGAGCTACAGCGGATAATTGAAAAATGGTATTTTGGCATTGAAAAACCTCTAATTCTACATGAGGATTGAGTTTAATAGGCTTGGGAATTGGGAAAAATTTAGACATGATTTTAGGGGACAAGTTCAAAATGAAATTGAAATTTAAACTCTCAATTATTTTTCTGTGATGAAGGCAACTATTTTCATCGGATAGGGAGCTTTTTTAGGTATGCACAGGTAAATAAATACTTTGAATCATGGTGTTTTCCTGTTTGTGAAATAAAGACCAACTCATCTCAATTTTACCATATTGTGAAATAAATTCTAAATCATGTTCTCGGATGGCATTTTCATTGGTAATGGCTAAATCTGCCAACCCCTGTTTAACTTGAATAGCGGCAACACTGGTAGAATTGACAAATTTGATTTTAATCTTGTTTTGATTCAGGTCGCTAGGTAATAAATAGGGAAGTAAAGGAAGAGGAGCGGGATGAGTAACTAGGGTACAGTTTTCTAAAACGATTCCTTCATTTTTTCGCTTGGCTAATCCGTAAACGGGTGTGGGATAGGTGAAGATAAAACCTAGTTTAAAACTCGGTTCCATGTAGAAATCATTAATTCTTTCATAGGCATGGGGTACTAACGCCAAATCTATCTGATTGTCGAGTAAAGATTCTTTTAAATCTGTAAAGCTATCAAATAAATGACTATTAACCGAAATCTGTTGTAATTTCCATTGAGAAATTAGATAATTTAAGGTTTGTTCACTACTGGTTTCTTTTGGACCCAAAGTGCCAACGCTTAAGGTTTTGACATCAAGCTGGGGATAACACAATTCCATTGAAAACTTTAACATGGTTTTAAGGCTCCTGAATTTTTAAGGGCGGATAAATTAGGATTTCCGGTGCAAAATAAAACAATTTCAAGTTCAGCAATTAAAAATTTTACCAACTCATCAACAGCGGCTTCTGATTCAATCGCTGCTACGAGAAACGGACGAGCCAACCCTCCTAAATCGGCTCCTAAAGCGATGGATTTGGCAAGGTCTAAGCCATTTTTTAAGCCTCCAGAAGCAATCAAAGGAATGGTTGAATTCATAGACCGAATGGCAGTAATACATTCAGCCGTAGGCAAACCCCAATCGGCAAAAACTTGTCCGAGATGCCTTTGTCTGTTGTCTTTGGCTCTTTGACTTTCGACTTTAGCCCAGGACGTGCCTCCGGCCCCAGCCACATCAATCGCAGCGACTCCGGCTTCAATTAATTGTTTGGCCGTCACCGCAGAGATGCCATTTCCGACTTCCTTGGCGATGACGGGAACGGGCAATTGAGCGCAAATTTGCTCGATTTTAGCGAGTAACCCTTTAAAATTGGAATCGCCTTCCGATTGAACCCATTCTTGTAAAGGATTGAGATGCAGAATTAAAGCATCAGCTTCTAATAATTCCACCAGTTTTAAACAGTCTTCTAAACCGCAGCCGTAATTTAACTGTACAGCCCCTAAATTCGCTAACAGGAGAATATCTGGCGCCAGAGAACGGACTGCAAAGGTCGGCGCTAATTCCGGTTGTTCGAGTGCAATGCGTTGAGAACCCACCCCCATCGCTAAACCATAACGTTGAGCGACCGTTGCCAATCGAGTATTGACTAAATGGGCTAATTCTGTTCCTCCGGTCATGGAAGAGATGAGAATTGGAGCTTTTAAAGATTTCCCCAAAAAGGTTGTCCCCAGTTCAATATCGCTACGGTCAAGTTCAGGAAGACAACAATGGGTAAAGCGATATTTTTCTAAACCGTTTGTAAGTTGTTGAAACTCTACATCTTCTTCGATACAAACTCGCAGATGTTCGCTTTTACGATTTTCAATTTCACTGGGAAGATTAGGCTGTGACATAGTTGTTATCAAGCAGGAGGGTTAAACATTAAGTTGAGGTTAAAAATCGAGTTCTGAAAGCAGTTCATCTAGTTCTACCTGATTAAGATCCGCATCGGGAAAATCCGATGGAGTATAGCCTCCTTCTACCGATAAACAATGGTTAATCAGGCTTTCTAAAGAATCTCGATAGGCAGCAGCTAAATTTTTGATCGTTGTTTGATGATGAAAATTTTCACTATATTGCCATTCTATATCAAGTTGCCCATCAACCACAATTCCATGAATCGCAATTAAATGGGAACGTTTTCCCAAAGGACTATGAATGGAACCACTGGATTCTTGAGATAATTTCCAGCCTATCTCGCCGATTTGATGGCTGGTAAATTGACCTAAATAATTAAAGCTAATTTGAGCTTTTGGATAGTTTTTTAACGGGGATTGAATCGTTAAATCTGAACTCAGATAATATCCAATTCCATAATCAAATCCCCGATTCGGAATTTGTCGTAATTGCTCTTTAATGGACTTGAGACATTCACCGGGATGGTGAAGATTTTCTAAGGTCAAAAAGACGGGAAAAATACTGGTAAACCAACCCACAGTTCGAGATAAATTCACGGATTCAATTACATTCTCTCTTCCATGACCTTCCATGTCAAGCAAAAGCTTATAACTCCCTGTCCAATGGCCAAAAGCTTGGACTAAAGCGGTTAATAAAATATCATTAATTTGGGTGTTATAAGCTTGCGGAACCTCCTGTAAGAGTAAGCGGGTTTGTTCTTCGGTTAAGGTGAAAGAAACCGTTTTTGCATGGGCAACAATGTTGGACTGAGCTTCACCTTGACAGTCCAAAGGAAGAGGAGAAATTGAGGGAAAATCACGGTTTAGCCAATACTTGAATTGAGCGTGAAATTCTGGGGTTGTAGCATAGTTTTGCAGTTCCTCAGCCCAAGTTTTAAAAGAACTGGTTTTAGGAGGAAGTTGCAGAGGCTTTTGGTTTTCTAATTGCTGGTAAATAGTGACGAAATCTTCGAGGATAATCCGCCAAGAAATTCCATCTACTGCTAAATGATGAATCACAATTAACATTTTTCCACTCTCAGCCAAGGCGAAGAAAACCACCGCCATTAAGGGGCCTTCCTCTAAATTCAGTACCCGTTGTTGAACCTCGGAAATTTCTGCGATCTTGGTCAATTGTTCATCGCAAGATAGACGGGATAAATCCACCTTTTCAAAAGCAAAATTATTGCAATCATCGCTGTGATTTTGTTGCCATTGTTCTCCTTGTTGCACAAACCGTAACCGCAAAGCGTCATGGTGATAGAGTATTTTAGAAATAGTTTGTTTTAATAAATCTGGTTGTAGATTATTGGGAACCTCTAACAAGATAGATTGATTAAAGTGATGACGTTCGGGCCAGTTTTGTTCAAAAAACCATTTTTGAATCGCAGTTAACGGGACTTCACCTGTAACTAATCCCTGGTCAATTTCAGTGATAGTAGTTGTTTCCGCTACGGTGGCTAATTGAGCGATAGTTTGATGACTAAATAATTGTTTAGGAGTAATTTGTAATCCCGCTTGATTAGCTTTAGCGACAATTTGAATGGCGATAATTGAATCGCCTCCTAATTCAAAGAAATTCTCATTAATACTAATTTGATTTTGCCCTAAAACTTCCTGCCAAATTTGGGCTAGAATTGTTTCTTTCTCGGTACTAGGAAGAAGATAATTTTCTAATTCATTAACATCAATTTCTGGTCTAGGTAAAACACTGCGATCAATTTTTCCATTCTGATTAAGAGTAAAAGCATCTAAGAAAATCAAGAAAGCAGGAATCATATAATTGGGCAGCTTTTCTTGGAGAAAAATTCGTAATTCTGGCTGAGTGAGTTGTTTATCTTTCGGAACAACATAAGCATACAAACGCTTGATTCCAAGTAGATCTTCTCTGGCGATAACAATTCCATCTTTGACTTGAGGATGCTGAAATAAAACGGCTTCTATTTCGCCTAATTCAATTCTAAAACCTCTGATTTTTACCTGATGATCAATCCGTCCAATAAATTCAATATTCCCATCGGCTAAATAGCGTACTATATCACCTGTTTTATACAGACGTGCTGACGAATCTTGACTAAAAGGATTGGGAATAAATTTTTGTTCAGTTAAGTCAGGACGATTGAGATAACAACGGGCTAAACCATCACCACCAATATGCAATTCGCCTTTAACACCAATAGGAACAGGTTGCAAATAGGGATCAAGAATATAAATTTCTGTATTAGCTAAAGGACGACCAATTGGAATATTTGTAGCTTCTGAAGGAATATTTTTAATTAAATACCAAGAGGTAAAAGTTGTGCTTTCTGTTGGCCCATAAACATGAAGTAAATTTTGAGCGGTTCCTTTATTCAGGGATTCTTTGACCCATTGAGGATCAACTGCTTCGCCACCAAAAAGTAAATATCTTAAGCTTTGAAAAGCATGGGGAATAGTCTGAACTAACTGATTAAATAACGCTGTCGTTAAGAATAAAATAGTAATTTGATATTTTTGGAGAAAATGAACAAATTTTTCAGGAGAAAGAACTGTATCTTTATCTACTCCTATTAACTGTGCGCCATGTATCAGCGCCCCCCAAATTTCAAAAGTAGCGGCATCAAAAGAAGGATTAGAAACCTGAGCCATTCTATCAGTTGGTTTTAAATATATATAGTTAGTATTACAGACTAAACGAGTCACTCCTCGATGGGGAATAGCAACTCCTTTAGGTTTACCTGTAGAACCTGAAGTATAGATGACGTAGGCTAAATTCTCAGCGTTAACATGACTGAGAGGATTCTGTTTACTTTGTTGTTTAATTGGGTCTTCATCTTGTTCTAAACACATCAATTGATTGACTGTTGTTGGTAGTTTTTTGATGAGGTGCTGTTGCGTTAATAAAATTTTGATTTCAGCATCATTTATGATAGATTCAAGTCGTTCTTCGGGATAGCTTGTGTCCAGTGGTACATAAGCTCCTCCAGCTTTTAAGATTCCTAAAAATCCAATAATCATTAAGGGCAATCGCTCGACACAAATCCCAATTAATTGATCTGGTTTAACCCCTAATTTTTGTAAATAACGGGCAATCTGATTGGCTTTTTGATTTAACTGTTCATAGGTGAGGGATTGTTCTCCATCGATGACCGCTATAGCATCAGGTGTTTTAACAACCTGTTCTTCAAATAACTGATGAATACAGTAATGATCAGGATAAGACGTTTGAGTTTGATTCCATTCTACTAATAATTGTTGTTCTTCCGATTCAGTCAGTAACGGTAATTCCCCGACGGTTTGCTGAGGATTGGCTACAATTCCTTTTAATAAAGTTTGGAAATGACCCACCATGCGGTTAATTCTTTCGACGGTAAATAGGTCGCTATCATATTCCCAAAAACTTTCTAAATAAGCTCCTTTTTCGGTTTCTATTTCTTCTAAAACTAAGCTGAGATCAAATTTAATTCTCTGTTGTTCAACGGCTAGATATTTAGCTTTTAAATTGGGTAATTCTAAAGCATTGAGGGGGGCATTTTGCAGCGCAAACATTACCTGAAATAAGGGATTATAACTTAAACTTCGTTCGATTTCTAACCCATCAACCACTTGCTCAAAGGGTACATCTTGATTGGCATAAGCTTCTAAAACAACATTGCGAGCTTGCTGTAATAATCCCGAAAAAGTCGGATTTCCTTCTAGGGAATTCCGCAGCACTAAAGTATTGACAAAAAAACCAATCAAAGGTTCAATTTCTTGTCGGTTTCGGTTGGCGGTGGGTGTCCCGATTAAAATATCATCTTGGCCACTATAACGGAAGAGTAGAGTGTTTAAAGCAGCCAGTAAGGTCATAAATAAGGTCGTCCCCGACTTTTGGCTTAGAAGTTTCAGTTTTTCGGTGAGTTCTGAGTTAATTTGAAACGAGATACTATGACCTCGAAAATTGGGATTAGCCGGACGGTGTTTATCGGTTGGAAGTTCTAATAAAGGAGGAGCGCCCGTTAATTGTTTTTTCCAATAATTTAACTGATTTTCTAAGATTTCACCTTGTAACCATTGTCTTTGCCATACCGCAAAATCCGCATATTGTATAGGTAATTCGGGTAAATCTACGGTTGAATTGGATAAAAATGCTTGATAAAATTTAGATAATTCTTTAAATAAAATGCTTTTTGACCAACCATCGATAATAATATGATGGAAGACGTTGACTAAAATATAATTTTCATATCCCAGATCAAACAGAGTACATCGTAATAGGGGAGATTGGGTTAAATCAAAGGGTTTTTGTAGTTCTTCAATAATCTGTTTGTCAATTTGCTCTTGGGGGATATCTTTTAAATTAACAACTAATAATTTAATCTTCAGAGATGGAGCAATTTTTTGAATAGGTTTTCCTTCAACCATTGGAAAGCTTGTGCGTAAGCTCTCATGCCGTTGAATAATAGCATTAATCGTTTGCTCTAAAATATCAATGTTTAGGCGTCCCGTTAAACGGATAGTTAAGGCTTCATTATAAGCCGAATTTTGCTGATCCATCTGATAGAGAAACCACATTCTCTGTTGAGCAAAAGATAGGGGTAAATCCTCAGTTCTGGTAACGGTATTAATGACCGATTCAAGGGGTTTAGACGGTGTTGTTGCACTTCTTAAAAAAGTGAGAATTTCTGGTTTTCTTGTCCCGATTTCTTGCTTAATTTCTGGTGTCATTGCTCCTTGGGGAGCTTGATATTTTAACTTTTCTTCCTCAAGCCAAAGCTTGATGTCTAAACTATTTAAGTAAGATAAAAATTCTGCGACTTTCATTAATAGTATCCTTTTCCTTAATTAATGTTCTGGTATTTTTGGAATGGGGGTGATATTTGGCTGGGTTCAGTAGCCCTAACTTGAGCTACTGTTAGAAATCCAATCAACTTGATTCGTCTATTTTTATCGGTTTATTGCCTCTAAATATTGTTTTTTAATGCTGTGTAAATTACGAGGTTCGCTCTTAGGCGAAAACAGCCCATCAGTCTCCCATTTACTGGCATCCAAACTAATTGCCCAAGCATTTAACCAGGGGTGTTCGTTAATTTTAGGTAACAGTTCGGGTCTGGTATCCTCTAAGGCAATTTGAAAAATGACTTGAGCAAATTCTTCTAATAATTTTAAGCTGGCTCGATAAGCTTCTATGATTTCAGCTTCGGTTTTATTAGATTGTAAATTCCTGGTTCGCAGTTCATTTACAAAGGGGATTGCTAAGTAATCAATAAATTCAAAGCTAACCCGACCCAGGGATTGATTTGCCCAATCTCGGAATAGTTGTTGTATTCGATAGGAAAGAGGGAAAAATTCTGCATTAATCTGTTGAACTTTCATCTTAAGTTCCGGGTCAAGGAAGATGGAATTAAACATCATTAAGCAACCGAATGTCCATCCAGCTAAGGTATCCCAGATGACTTTTGTAGCCATCGCTGTCCCATTTTTAAGACAGTTATAGGAATTTTGAATATTAAAGGCTAACCCATCGTGATAGGTTAAATAAAAGTGATTCGCATCGTCAACTCTTTCGGGAGTTAGTTGACCTTTAAGGTCAAGTTCAATCATTTGAGTGGTTAAAGAATTGCCAAAACCAATACTATCTGAACCGGGGGAATAAAACGGATCAGGAAATAGGCCTGCTTCACCGACACAAGCCCAACGATTAAAGGAAAAGACTTGTTTCGAGGAGTAGCTATATTTCGGCATCTTTCTAAAGTCTTCTGGGGATTTACCTTCTAAATGAGCCGCTAAAACGGGTTCATTTTCCCTTAACCACTGAAAGGCTAACTCATAGTTATGATAATTTTTTAACGGGTGAATATCTTGACGAGCCACAATGCCAATACTGGTATAACCCGTAGATAAAGGAATTAACCAAACCCAGTATCCTTCACCGCATAAATGATTTGTAGAATAATAACGGTTGTTATTAGGAACACGCCGATGCCATTTTTCTTCACTGGCTGGCACAAAATTGCTGACATCAAAACGACCCTCAACTCGGAACCAAACCGCACTGTAATTATTATGATTAGGTTTCGCTAAACCGAGTTTCTTCTGTATAAATCGACGACGACCCATCGCATCGACAACCCATCGGGATTTAATACAATGAGTTTTTTGATTCGCTCCACTGCCTTGAGTATAAATAATTTTATGCTGTTGCTGTAGCCCTTCAGCAAACTCGATGTCTTTAACCGAACAATTTTCTTTAAGGTCAATTCCTGCTTCAATATTAAATTGGCGTAAATCATTTTCTAATTTACCCCGATCAATTTGATAAGATTTAGGAGCATGAAACTCTGATAATCCCAGTTCAGGTCTTTTATGAAATTCAGTTTCTTGAGGTTTGAAAAAATAGCGTAATCCCAATTTAGGCAAATGTTGATGATCAAAATAATCGGTTAACTGCAGCGTATTTGCTAAATAAAAAGCCCCAACTTCAACGGTTGATTCTCCCACTTTAAAACCAGCTTCCGGTAAAGGACGAGCCATTTTATCAAGAACAACAACAGAAAGATTAGGTTGTTTAAGTTTTAACTGTCTCCCTAAGGTTAAACCCGCTAATCCACCGCCACAAATTGCCACATCATAGTCTGTTTCCGAACTAAAATTGTCAGCTTGTTCACGCAATAAAACGATGAGTTCTTCTTTATGCTCTTTCAATTGTTCGAGTAAATCGGGAGTCATAACACCTTGAGGAGAACGATAGCGCAGCTTATCCCCTTCCATCCAAATTGTCACACCTAAATGATTCAGATCCGATAAAAATTCAACTGTTTTCATAAATTTAAGTCCCTCAAAGACTAAACACTATAGACCAAACAAAAATTATCAATGGCGGGGAGTCGGTGGTTATTGTTAAAGTCAGTTGCTATGGGAGCAACCGCTTACATACTCCACAAAAAGACTGTTTTAAACCGAGACTATTTATAGCATATTCTGGATGATAAATTTTAGTGATGGATACAATTTTTTACATTTTTTCCCAAAAGGGTTCTGAAAAGCTTAAATTTTAGTTAACCTATTTTCATAATTCTCCTTCTTCATAATTTTCTGCGGCTGTTGTCATAACTTTACCACTTTTGGATACACTTTGACTATTGTTGGCTACATTAAGCACCTCAATCGTTTGAGTTAAACTGGCAACAGTTGGATATTCTAATAAACTGTGCAAAGACAATTCTACCGAGAAAACATCGCGTAAACGAGAGATGACTTGACTGGCCAGCAAGGAATGTCCTCCTAGTTCAAAGAAATTGTCATGAATTCCAATTTGAGATAGATTTAACACCTTTTGCCAAATCTTAGCAACTTGACGTTCAGCTTCCGTTCTGGGTGCTATCAATTCGTTATTTTCTTTGCCTTGTAGTTCCTTGAGTAATTGCCGCTTATCAATGTCTCCATTATCCTTAATAGGCAGAGATTGTCGCAGAACTAGGGGACATTGATAGGACGTTCCCAATCGATCTTTTAGACTAACATGATTAGGTAGATTGACCGATTGAACTGTAGATTTACGGGTGTAATAAGCCGTTAACTTTTGGCATCCTTCAGACCTAGATGTGAAACGATTAATCTTGCTATTACTCCCATCTAAACCGATTATTAATTGTCTTTGGTTGTGATATAAACTGGTTAGAAATGAGTCTAAACCTTGCCGTACTGTCATATCATAATACCCTTGAGATCGGGTTATGTATTGCATCTGATAACCTTGGCTAATCCCGGTTTCTTGCCAAGTTGTCCAACTGTAACAATAACTGGGGAACAAATTCTTAGATTTTTGATAGGTATTCAAAGACTCAAGGAAACTATTAGCCGCCGCGTAGGAACCCAAAGCTGCTCCTCCAAAAAAACTAGCCAAGGAAGAAAAACTAATAAAAACTCCCTGAGATTCTTTGAGGAGTTGATGTAAAACCCAAGTTCCTATTACTTTAGGACGAAGAATTGTCGATAAACCCTCTTGATTTTCGTCCAGAAGTAAACAATCTTTGTAAATTCCAGCCAGATGAATCACCCCATTAAGTTCTCCTTGCCATTGTCTTTTTACCTGTTCTACAGCCTGTTTAACTTGAGGGAAATTAGCCACATCTACCGCTTGATAAATTACCTGTCCCCCAAGATTTTCTAAAGCTTGGAGATTTTTTATTTTTAAGGATAATTGATCTTCGGTTTTGAGGTACTCACTCCAAAGGTGTTTTTCTGGTAAAGGTGTTTTTCCAATTAACAGTAAACGAGCTTGATAATTTTTGAGCAAATACTGAGCAATTTGTCTGCCAATCCCCCCTAGTCCTCCGGTAATCAGATAAATTCCCCCTGATTTAAAGGGTAATTCCTGTTGGCTGTGTTGAAGTAAATTGACTTTTTCCAAACCTGCGATTAAACGTTTCCCGTGGCGATAGGCAATTTCTCTTTCCTTGGATAAAACGGATAGTTCTTGCAGCAGATAACTGACATTAATTTCGGTTTGACCCAGGGGTAAATCAACATGACGAGTATTTAACCAAGGAAGTTCTTGAGCTAGGGTTTTGATCAGTCCTAAAACTGGAGATTTTTCATAGGCAATTTCATCGGTTTCTATGACAAATTGACTATAACTAGAAACAAATAGCAATTGAATTTTTGAGTTAAAATCATGAGTTTTAGCTAAGGTTTGAACTAGGAATAATAAATCATAAGTCCCTTTTTCTTGTGCTTTTTCTAACTGTTCAATTGTTGAAATTTCTCCCTGATAGTCTTGATAAGTACCCAGATGAATAATATTGCCAAGGATAATTTTTTGCTCGGATAAAGATGCCATTAACTGTTGATAATGATTGGCTGTCCCTGGTCTGAGGGTATAGCAATTTTGACTGATTTGAGAAAATTCTTCCGCTGCTAAAACCGTGATACAGGGTAAGTTTTGACCTTGGATTTTTTCTGCTAAAGATGCTCCTAAACCCAAGCAATCCAGAAAAATTAAAGTACAATACTTGGAAAGTTCGGGTTTTAAGTTAACTGGATATCGAGGTTTCCAAACTTTCTGGTAAAACCAATCAGGAATGGTTTGATCGTTTTCTAATAAAATATCTATTTCTTTTAAAATAGAATTAAATTCTCCGTTCGTAAACCGTTTTGTTAATTGCGATCGCTGAATTTTACCAATAGAAGTTTTAGGAATCTCCGTTTTATTTAAGGGGATTAAATATTCAGGATTAACGCCAAAACTGTTAATTACTTTTCGTCTAATCTTTTTCAGAAGTTCCGCTAGATGCTGGTGGTCAAAGGTTTCTGCACTAAAAAATAAAGCTAATTGATCGGTACTATTCCTAGGATCATAAACAGGACAAGCGGCTGTGTAGGACGCTTGTACTTCTTCAATAGTTTCCACTACAGTTTCAATTTCATGGCTATAATAATTCACTCCATTAATAATAATGGTTTCTTTACTTCTTCCAGTAATGACTAAATGACCGTTACTAATAAATGCGAAATCTCCTGTCTTAAACCAGCCATCTTTTAAGAAAGCGTCTTGATTCGCTTCTGGGTTTTTATAATACCCCGGTGAAACTGGATGTCCTTTAACTTGTAAATGACCAATGGTTTCTTCTGGTAATAGGAAATTATCAGCATTAACAATTCTAATCGATATCCCCGGAATGGGTAATCCTAAATCCGTAAAAGTTGCACCATTGGGATGTTCAGGATGGACTCGTTTTAAGGAAGAATTCAAGGAGGATTTATCAACCGTATAAAAGAGTAATGGCTGTTGTTCTGTCGGCTGATAATAGGTAATTCCTGACCCCATTTCTGCCATCCCAAAAGCAGGACGCATCGCCGTTTTTTTCAGATTATATTGAAGATGAAGTTTGTTAATAAATTCTCCAACGGCTTGACCAGAAACAGCTTCACCCGCCGCCAAAAAGAATTTGACACAACCTAAATTCCAATTTTGATCCGGTTCTTTTTTTAAAGCTTCATTGATCAAATTATAGGCAAAATTAGGAGCCCAACTATGGGTAATTCGATATTGATCAATTAAATCTAACCAATTCAAAGGACGACCTAATATATATTCAGTTTGAACATAAACCATTTGGCATCCTAACTCGACACAGCGAATATTCCAGTCTGAAATACTTCCAATATGATCAAAAGGAAGCCAATTAAGAATAATATCGTCGTTTTGATGTTCACAAATGATGTTTGTTCCTCGCGCACGAGAGATCACATTTTTATGGGTTAATGAGATACATTTCGGTATTCCTGTACTGCCTGATGTTAGATTAAAGAACGCGATATCATCCGGTTGACTAATAGGAGGCTGATGGGGAGAATGAGTTTTTAATTCTTCAATAAAACTCAATCTTAAGGTTTGATTAGGCAACCATTGTTCTAAATGTTTTATCTCTTGCTGACGGGATTGATTTGTGATAATAATAGGTTCATCTAACAACTGCCAAACTTGACATATTTTATGAATTTCATTATTAAAATCTTTATAGCTGGGTGGTACTGAAATAATAACAGGAATAAATCGCCCTAAAAGACACCCCCAAAATGCGGAAATGATATCATAGTTTTCCGATAGCTGAAGAATCACTTTATCTTGAGCTTGTAAACCCTGCTTTTGTAATCCGGCTTGTATTTGTTGAGCGTCTTCCCATAATTGTTGATAAGACTGAAAAACTTCTGATCCATTAGATTGAATATAAATAATCCCTTTATTTGAATAATTTTCAGCAGCTTTTTGGAGGATTTCTGCCAAGGTTTTAGGCTGAAGTTCAGATTCTTCTAAAAGCTGTCCGTGACTGATTCCAGCTTGAGTGTTAGAAGTGTGAATCCCCAGATGAATCGGGGTTTCAGATTTTTGATGATCATTTTTTTTCTCTATTTTTAAGGGTAATAATTCGGATAGATGTAGGGGTAAAATTTTGATTTTTTTGGAAGTCATGACGACAGCGACTTGATCGATATCTGACAAAGAGCCTAGTTTTTCTTCTGTTTCCTGAACTTGATGATCATCGATAATTTCAATATTCTTTAATGCAGTTTCATCGACATCACCGCTATCGGTTAAGGGTAAACTGGAAATTTGCACATAGATATTAGGTAGAAGATTGTCCGGTAACTGAGACTGTAAATCGGAGGACAATTGTTCAGAATTCCAAGCTCCAGAGGAAACAATATAGGCGACTAATTCACCCTCTCGTATCATAAAATAGCAATCTTCAATCAAAGGATTTGATAAAAAGACTTCTGCTAATTTCTGACAATTTAATTTTGGATTTTTGTGTTCCGTCCTCATGCCTAAAATCCTCGGTTCTGTGTACAGGCCAATTCAAGCCTGAATTGCATCACTGTCTGAGCTATCAGAGCATACCTCATTCGGGCTAGGATAGTCAAGAGATTTTCGAGGACGATTGTTAAGCTTTTCGTAATTTAAATTGCCTGTTGAGATGAGGGACTTATGCAAGAGGCAAGACTCCCCCCAACTTTCCGACTTCCGGGGGGTGGGGGAGATTCGGCTAATCCAAGAATAAGGGATTTAGATCCGTCTGAGCTTAGTCCATTAGTCGGCTCGTTTAATCCCCTCTCCCAAGAATGATCAGGAGTAGCAAAATAAAAATCTACTCCTAGTTTCTCACTCAACTCTTGATGTCCAATAAATTCTTTGCCCTTGTCACAAGGGTCGATTTTTCTTTTGTCAGAGGGAATCTCTGGGAAAAGTTTTGCGGTCACTCGATTGATTTTACTTTAACTTAGTTTTGATAGATCATTTTATAAGTAATAGGACAAAATTAACTTCTTGGAACACAATATCTAAGGCTCTGCCTTAAAATAGCATTAGTATTCAGGTAGAACCTAAAGAGAGCGTTCCCCGGTTCTACTTGGGAACGAGATATTACTCGGACTCTATTGGAGGACTTGGGGACGATTTACTTGAATATAGTAAAATGTAGGATTAGAGAGGGAAGTTATGGTTTTTCTAAGATAACTCGACCGACTTCTCTGCAACAGAAAGCGTTATATTTATTAGGGGTTTCCTTAATTTATAGCCAGTAACGAGCGGCACAAGTTCTCTTAATCCCTGTCACAGCACAGGTTATGGCCTTTTGTCAAAGGGGAAGTCTAGATATTTAACAAATCTAATTTCACCGAAAGATTAATTTAACCTTGATCTGTCGGGACTGATTTCTTAACCTTTTAATAAATTGATTTTTCCTCCAGTCAGGCTAGAATCAGTAGGACTAGCATCCAAGATAATCGGGGTAACCTTGGTTAATCTAAGGCAGTGTAGCCTAAAAAAACGCCAAAAATAGTCAAATTTAGACTTGAGTGGCTTCTTACTAACTGTTTAATCTATTATTTAGGTATTAGACTCTATGGCTAAAGCTTCTACCGTAACTTCTGAAATCGATCTTAAAGATTCGCAATATTACTTTAACCGAGAATTAAGCTGGTTAGAATTTAATCGTCGCGTGCTTTATGAAGCACTTGATCCTCGGACTCCCCTACTAGAAAGATTAAAATTTACCGCCATTTTTTGTGCCAATCTCGACGAATTTTTTATGGTACGGGTGGCAGTGCTTAAACAACAGGTAGAGGCAAATGTAGCCGTTTTAAGTGCCGATGGCCGGACTGCCTCGGAACAGCTAACCGAGATCAGTAAACGTCTGCGTCCCCTTGTACAACAGCAGGATCGTCTTTTTGAACACACCCTAAAAAATCTCTTAGTAGAACAGGGAATTCATCTGATTAACTATGTGGATTTACATCAAGAACAGCGCAATTATCTCCACGATTACTTTGAACAAAATATTTTCCCCGTTTTAACTCCCCTAGCGGTGGATCCTAGTCATCCTTTTCCCTATATTTCTAATCTTAGTCTCAATTTAGCCGTAGTCGTTCGCGATCCCGATACCGATAAAGAACTATTTGCCAGGGTGAAAGTGCCGCAGGTTTTCCCCCGTTTTCTAGCATTATCGAAGGAATTACGCCACCAAGATGGAAAAGCTTCGATTTGGACGGGAGTGCCTCTGGAACAGGTGGTAATGCACAATTTAGAGGCACTTTTCCCCGGCATGATCATTCAAGAATGTTATCCTTTTCGGGTGACACGCAACGCCGATATCTCCGTCGAAGAAGATGAGGCCGATGATTTATTATTAGCGATCGAGGAAGAAGTACGCAAGCGCCGCATCGGTAAATCGGCAGTACGTCTGGAAATTCACAGTTCTACCCCTAGCAATATTAAAGACCGGATCATGCGCGATCTGGGACTTGAGGAGATCGATGTTTACGATGTGGATGGACTGCTGGGACACAAAGATTTATTTTATTTTCTGTCTTTACCCTGTCCCGAACTGAAAGATCCGCCTTGGAATCCTGTCACCCCACCGGTTTTACAGGGATTGCGAGAAATAGTTGACGGTAACGAAGACGGTATCCTAGAACAGGATGGCGAAGATATTTTTACTTTAATTCGCAATAACGATATTCTCGTTCATCACCCCTACCATTCCTTTAGTGCCTCAGTACAACAGTTTATCGCCCAGGCGGCCTATGATGCCCATGTTTTAGCGATTAAAATGACTTTGTATCGTACTTCCGGAGATTCCCCGATTGTCAATTCCCTGATTGCAGCCGCAGAAAATGGTAAGCAGGTAGCGGCGTTAGTGGAACTAAAAGCACGCTTTGATGAGGAAAATAACATTACTTGGGCGAAAAAGCTCGAACAAGCCGGAGTTCACGTTGTTTATGGCTTAGTTGGTCTAAAAACCCACACGAAAGTGGTTCTCGTGGTCAGAAAAGAAGGGGATAAAATCCGTCGTTATTTCCATATTGGCACGGGTAATTATAACCCAAAAACGGCTAAATTATACACTGATTTGGGTTTACTTAGCTGTCGTGAGGATTTAGGGGCAGATATCACCGATTTATTTAACTTTCTGACCGGATACTCCCGTCAGCAATCCTATCGCAAACTTTTAATTGCTCCCGTGAGTTTGCGAAAACGGATGTTAGCAATGATCGATCGCGAGGCCAAAAACTGTAAAAATGGCGGTACGGGTCGCATTGTCGCAAAAATGAACTCTATTGTCGATAAACCGATTATAGAAGCTTTATACGCCGCTTCTCGTGCCGGTGTGCAGATTGACTTAATTATTCGCGGCATCTGTTGTTTACGGCCCGGATTGCCAGAAATAAGCGAAAATATCCGAGTAATTAGCATTATCGGCCGCTTTTTGGAACATTCCCGCATTTTTTACTTTTACAATGATGGTCAGGAGGAGGTGTATATTGGTAGCGCCGATTGGATGACGCGGAACCTGACTCGTCGCGTGGAAGCAGTGACACCCATTGATGAACCAGCGATCGCCAAGGAACTAGAAGAAATTCTCGGGATTATGTTGTCAGATAACCGACAAGCATGGGAATTACAATCCGATGGCAGTTATATTCAGCGTCGTGCTGACAATGAGGGACAGGAAAGCAGTACCCATGTAATTTTAATGGAAAAAGCCCTTAAATCTGCGGGTGTTAGTCAATAGGAACAGTTATCAGTTATCAGTTATCAGTATTCTCTCGTTGACCCCCTCGGATGCCCTTCTACTTCTGGAGTTCGGGGCTTGATAATCTGACTTATTGAGAATAATTTTTATTTGTCGGAGATAATTTAACCCCCCCTCAGAAAATGGGGTGTAGAATGGTGTCAGGGCAATACTTTCATTTATTTCACGGGAACTATTTGTTAGGATCGAAAAATCTTTACGTTCAGCCACAACCATGAGCGTTCTTGTCAAACCCTCTAGCCTGATTCCCAAAGGATTGCGGGTACAACAGATTAATAATCTCAGCCTATTCAAATTTACAGATGAACTGGGCGATTAGATGCAGACGCTTCTTGACAAGAAAAAAGCTGATGATCTCACCCCGGAGGAAGACCTTGATCTAGAAGCGATTGGCGAACTCGACCAAATTTTCAGCTACATCAACGCTGTCATTGCCGCCAGAGTAAATGGTCATTCCTAAATCGCTCCACCATATTGTTCGACAACGCGCTAGGTTTCAGTGTGAATACTGTCACTATCCCGAACTCCTCAGTGATGCTCTCACCCTGTTTTTACATTGGCGCAAGTCATGCTATATTATGGGCTGTGGCTCTTCGTTACTTGGCATGATTCGATCAGGGGGCATAAATCGAAGCAATGTCTTTCTGTGTAAGGGTTTTATCCTTTATAACCCCCTCCATTGCATAACACAAACCGAAGAGCCTAAACTGCTAAAAGTTGAACTTTTTCTGGATCGGCTAGAAGAAATCACAGACCAAGCTTCTGACGGTATTCAGAAAGCCAAGCTTTAAACCGTTCGCAGTACCCAAATCAAACTATCTCTTTCATTTAATCAACTCAAACTACTGGAGAGACTCATGGTTGAAACTACAACAAAACTCAAAAAGTTTACGATTTTACATTCCAATGATATGCACGGCGACTTTTTAGCGGAGGCTAAAACTGGACAAGGTGGTTTGATCGGCGGGTTATCATTGCTTTCTGGTTATATCAATCAAGTGCGTCAAACGGAAAAAAATACACTTTATGTTATTTCAGGTGATATGCTTCAAGGTTCGATGATTGATACCGAATTTAAAGGCTTATCAACCATGGAAATCATGAATTACCTAGCACCTAATGTAGTGACTTTAGGAAACCACGAATTAGACTATGGCTTTCCTCATTTGCTCTTCTTAGAAAAAATGGCAAACTTTCCTATTGTTAATGCCAACTTGTACATTAAAAAGTACGGTAAAAGGTTGATGAACCCCTATATCATCCTCAATGTAGATGGATTTGATGTTATGTTCATTGGTATTGTCACCGAAGAGGTTCTTAGTGCCTTAAAGCTGGACAAAAGCATTGGTACATTTGTTGGACTAGAAGATGCAGCGGCTGAAGTTGGTAAGATCTGTAATACCTACAAAAATGAAGATATTGATTTGACAATTCTCCTAACTCACATTGGTTTTGAAGAGGATCAAAAGTTAGCGGCTATGTTAGACCCTGAGTGGGGGGTGGACATGATCATTGGTGGACATTCTCATACACTTTTAGAACAGCCTGCCCAAGTAAACAACATTTTAATCACCCAGGCCGCCGTTGGGACTGATCAGATCGGACGTTTCGATATTACAGTAGACGACGATACGAACAGCATTGTCGAATGGAAATGGGAGCTTATTCCTATTAATGATCAGGTAGCTAGTCCTGACGTAGATTTGCAAAATTTTATCAATACCTACAAAGAACAAGTAGATCGCAAGTACAATCGTATTGTTAGCCGTTTAAATCGTCAATTGACTCATCCCGTGCGCGAACAAGAAACTGAGTTAGGTAATTTAATCGCTGATATCTTCTTAGAAATAGATACGATTGATGTCGTGCTTGTCGGTAGTGGTTCCATACGAGGTAAAGAATTAGGGCCTGTGGTCACTCTTGAAGATCTTAAGAAGGTTTATCCGTATGATGGTTCTCTTTATAAAATTAAAGTTACTGGAGCGCAACTGACAAAGGTATTTACCCATTTTCTGCGCCCAGAAAACAGAAAGCCTGGGGAAAGTCAATGTTATCAAATCAGCAAAGGTGTTCGAGTAGTTTATAACAATACTAAGAAAGCAATTGAATCTTTCAGTATTAATGAACAACCTGTAGAGGCTGATCGTTTATATGTAATCTGCGTGCAAGATTATCATTATCAAAATTCGCTGAAGAGTTTGAATCTCACGCCTGAAGAAATAGCTAACGCTAAAGTTGTTACTACTTCAAGCCAAGGTGTTCTTGAAGAATATTTAAGTACTCATCAACTCCTTGACGGTAAGGTGGAAGGACGCTGGACTTTTGTTAACTAGAGTTTATGACTCTACCCAATTCGTGAAGCGTCTGAATGGAAACGAGGAATGTTAAAACATTCCTTTTTATTTTCCGTACAACTTGCTTCCAATTCGTGAAGCGTATGAATGGAAACCAAAAACGCTGCCCGACCCGACCTTCTGTGGGAAAACGATAGCTTGCTTCCAATTCGTGAAGCGTATGAATGGAAACGTGCCACTAAGGCCACGGGTAAAGGGAGCAGTTAGCTGACTTGCTTCCAATTCGTGAAGCGTATGAATGGAAACCCAAAAGGATTTTGAATCGCATCTGGCACATCAAAAGCTTGCTTCCAATTCGTGAAGCGTATGAATGGAAACAGAATGCCAGGGATCAATCCCATCTCATCGGTTAAGAAAAATCCGAGATTTCAGCGAGATTATGCGTCAGTGGGGACAAAAATTTCAGAGGGACTTTAACCAGACTGAACTCGGCAGAATAATTTATGCGGGAGGAGATGATTTTTTGGGCATCGTTTATAATAGCCAATTTCCCGATCTACAACTCAACTCGATCGATCTCGATTGAGTTCTCCACTGGCTACAAACCCCTCATAAGTAGGGTTTGCTGAATAAATGTGAAATGTAGGCAAGGTCAGGGTTTTGTGGCTTTTCTCGTGAAACAGGTGCAAGATTTTGAGAGAATCGTGCTTCAAAACCTTGCGTCTTCATCGGCCCGCGTCCTGTAGGGGCGAAGCATTCGGGCAGTAACCTATCGGTGAAACCGTAGATTGGCTCTCCCAGCTTTGGTGGGTAAAATGTATTCTAAGATACATTTCTCCTAGCGAGGGGGTGGAACGAACCACAAAGACACAAAGGACACAAAGATCGATCAATCCTATGTCAATTAAACTTATCACACAGAACCTAGAAGAGCCGTAGATTTTCTATCCCAATGCTTCGCCCGTACTTTTTCAGCAAACCCTAAGTAGCGATCGCACTTTCAAAAGACCAAATAATCACATTTAAAGGATTTTGCTTTAAATCTTTTCATAGGAAGCAATAAAATCATCTCGTGAGATACCCGCTTGAGTGCAAATAATCCTTAGTGTAGAGCTTTTAATTTGCTTGTGATTGGGTAGCGTTAAAAGTGTTGTTGTTCCATCTGGATTTTTTCTAATCATAGAAATATGCTCTTTTTATCTAACAATTGAAAAACCAAATTTTTCAAGAATTTTAATCACTTTGGCTTTAGGGGCATCAGCCGGAAATTTTGCCATTAGACTATTGCTTCTACAACAAAGGCTTCTAATAAAGATGAGTCAGCTTCGAGAACTGATTCCCCAAAGGTTTCAACATGAAAAGCGATCGCCGATTGCACATCAATAAGAGCATCTTCATGGGTATCACCCTCACCGACTACTACGCCTTGAATTCCCAATGGATAGGCGATATAGCCATCAGAATGTTTTTCCACAATGATTTTAATGGATTTCATAAATTCTTGACACTTTACAGGAATTTCCTGATCCTATCTCATTTCTATAGGACTTTGATAAGAAAACGATCGCCTCTCCTCCTCATCAAAATCTCCAAAAAAGTTGACTCTCCAAAAGTGATCGCTATTCCTCATCATCAAAAAGCGATCGCATCCTCCAATTGTATCCCCACAAAACGTGATCGCTATTCTTAAACGATGCTATAGTCAGAATAGTGAGTTCTAATTACAAGAATGCAAGTTAAAGACCTAAGTGTTGAAGATTTTAAGTTTTTGATTCAAGAAACTGTTACAGAAACAGTTCAATCTCTACTAAATGATCCTGATGTTGATAAACAACTTAAAACCGAAGTCTCTCAATTTCTAGCTGACTCTTTACAGCGAACTCGAAATGGAGAACGGGGAATTTCTGCGGAAGAAGTAGCTCAAAGATTAGGATTAGATTGGTAATGCGTCGCCATATAGAATTTACCGATAAAGCTTTTGAAGGTTTAGAGTCGCTTACGGCAGTTGTTCGGGAGCGTGTCTTTAAAAAAGTTCGTTGGATAAATGAAAATTTTGATGATATTAGACATCAAAGTTTAAGTTCTAATTTAAGCGGTTTGTTTAAACTTAGAATTGGCGATTACAGGGTGATATATTCTTTTGATGATGACTTTATTACGATTCATCAAGTTGGTCATCGTCGAGATATTTATTCTGATTAGTTTTAGTTTAATTACTTCCATTCCAAAAAATTGCTCCTTCCAAAAACGATCGCACTCCCCATCATCAAAATCGCCAAAAAAGTTGCTTATCCCAAAAATGATCGCTATTCCTCATCATCAAAAAGCGATGTCGTGCTGACAATGAGGGACAGGAAAGCAGTACCCATGTAATTTTAATGGACAAAGCCCTTAAATCTGCGGGTATTAGTCCATAGGAACAGTGATCAGTTATTAGTTATCAGTTATCGGTTATCAACATTTTTCGCGGGTTAGACACAATGGCTGAAAATCTAGAGTTTTCGTTGAGGTGCGTCGATGCCTTGTCCAGTAAGGCTTTGAGCCTCATGACCGAGGTGACTATTGACAATTATTATTAATAATGTCTATGCTTTTCAGTATCCCACGAAAAATCGTTGTACAATCCTTGTACAGCCTAGTTTTGCAAAGCTAGTCTTGCTTCCAATTCGTGAAGCGTATGAATGGAAACGAAAAGGCCTGACAGTATTGCTTTAATGCCTCCCCACTTGCTTCCAATTCGTGAAGCGTATGAATGGAAACGATATCATATTCGCTACTGAATCGATAACGACTATCTTGCTTCCAATTCGTGAAGCGTATGAATGGAAACCTTCAACTGGTCGGGGTCCAAGTGAGCCGACACGCTCTGCTTGCTTCCAATTCGTGAAGCGTATGAATGGAAACCAAAGCCGCCTACTTCTTGAATAACTGCTTCATCTTGTCTTGCTTCCAATTCGTGAAGCGTATGAATGGAAACTATTCACACCATCAATCCGCTCGGTCTTGAATGACTTCTTGCTTCCAATTCGTGAAGCGTATGAATGGAAACAACAGATCCACCATATCTTGGAGGCGGCGTAAGCCTTGCTTCCAATTCGTGAAGCGTATGAATGGAAACTCCATCCAAGCCTGTCTTTCCCCGTATATGGGGATCAACTCTCTTGCTTCCAATTCGTGAAGCGTATGAATGGAAACGCTGTGGAGACACTCACGGTTCCAGAGCGGGCTACTATTACGAACCTTGCTTCCAATTCGTGAAGCGTATGAATGGAAACGATACTAATCCAAATTACACCCCACAGTGTGAGGGTGAGTCTTGCTTCCAATTCGTGAAGCGTATGAATGGAAACCCGAGATAAAAAATTGTGCCATTTTTGTTTGGTAATGCCAGCTTGCTTCCAATTCGTGAAGCGTATGAATGGAAACGATTTTTGACCATATTGGAAAAATGCTTCGCAATAATCCCGCAAAGCTTCTTGCTTCCAATTCGTGAAGCGTATGAATGGAAACACTCAGCCTGGGATTGGGCTAGCGCCCAAAGCTCTTACGGCTTGCTTCCAATTCGTGAAGCGTATGAATGGAAACCTGCAGATAAGTCTGCATTTCTTGTGAAGACTTTAACGACTTTTAACTTCTTGCTTCCAATTCGTGAAGCGTATGAATGGAAACAATATAGGGAATATCACATCTAGCCAATGGCGCCATTTCAGGCTTGCTTCCAATTCGTGAAGCGTATGAATGGAAACGAAAGACCGAACTTGGCTGCCTCTTCTTCAAGAAGACTTGCTTCCAATTCGTGAAGCGTATGAATGGAAACTCCCCTTTTCTAGCGGCATGGAACGCTAAAAAATATCTTGCTTCCAATTCGTGAAGCGTATGAATGGAAAAGATGTGTAGGGTTAATTCATGAATTGACCCTACAATTTTTTTAATTCCAATTAATTAAGCGTCTGAATAGAAACGATACTTAATTAATAAAAATCAATAAAAATAAAGATTGTTTAAGAAAAATTATTTAAAATTAACACAATAATTAGAAATTTAGTGATAGATATAAAAGTACAAAAGAGCCAATTAATCTAACAATCCTATTTTTTTAGCCAGAGATAAGTCTTTTCTAGGCCTTTTCAAGGCTGTTGAATATACCTCTTAAACAATCGAGTTTTCTATAGCTTTATGCCCAAATATATAGCCATCACCTTCTCCCCCGTCCAAAGCTTTATTGAAAAATCCCGCAAATTGAGGGACCTGTACGGAGCCTCTCAGATTCTCTCGGATCTGACCAGTACAATCGTCACCCACCGGCCCGAGCAGTACCACCTAATTAGCCCCGGACTGCTAAACTCCCAACAGGGAATGCCCAACCGTGTTCTCCTGAAAGTCGATAGCGAAATACAGTCCTCCTCCTCCGAGGAAATCATTGCGGAACTGCAACGAGCCTTTTTAAATCGTTGGAAAAATATTCTCGCAACCTGTAGAAAATGGGTCGAAAACGCCCTCGCGCCTTACTATCGCTCCTCAGAATGGAATTGGCAAAAAAGCTGGAAAAAGTGGGAAAAACGCACCTGGGAATTTTTCTGGGGCATGGGGGACGATCTAGAGTCCGCCATGGTCGATCTGGAAAATCGTAAACTCGCCCGCAATTGGCAAGGGGTGAATTGGGTCGGGGAAAGCTCTAGTCTGTCCGGGACTGACGCGATCGCTTGGTACGGGATGGATCGGGAAAACCAAGACATGAAAACGCTTGACTGGAGCGAAGAAAACCGACATATCGCCCTATTCTACCGAAGATTAGCCTTCCTACTCGATGGAGTTAACGATCCTGACGGCCAACCCAAAGATAGACAACCGGAAGGCAAATACATCGATGGAAACGAAAGATTGAATATTCCCGAATTAACCAAACGGTTGATCACTCTCCCACATATCGCCCGCTCTCTAGGAATCGAACTTCCCGAAGAACTTCGCCAGCGAGGATTTCGAGACCTGATCAGGAGACCGCAAGATAACCCCGCCTCAGTGGGACAAAAAACGGGCTGGTTCATGGGAGATGGCGATAAAGTAGGCGATTACCTGAAAGACCTCGGCTCAGACCAAAAAATCCGAGATTTCAGCAAGATTATGCGTCGGTGGGGACAAAAATTTCAGAGGGACTTTAACCAGACCGAACTCGGTAGAATAATTTACGCGGGAGGAGATGATTTTTTGGGCATCGTTTATAATAGCCAATTTCCCGATCCACAACTCGACTCGATCGAGATCGATCGAGTTTTTCACTGGCTACAAACCCTCGATCAACAGTGGAAAACCGGAAAAACTGAAGAAATCAATCAACGGGTGACTCTAAGTCTCGGCTTCGTTTGGGCAGCCCACAGCATTCCCCAGAGAGACGTTTTACAGCACTGTCGGGAAGCAGAACAGCGCTCGAAAAAACTAGGACGCGATCGCCTCACCATCCGCGTTTTATTTAACAACGGGCAATATGTTCAATGGACAACCAGATGGAAATACTTGAACACGCTAAACCACTATCGAGATCGGGACGGCGGGAAAAACTGGGGTCATATCTATGGTGACTTTGCCCGACTAAAAGCCCGTCACGCTTTCGGTCTGGGCTATCTCGATAACCCTAGAAGCCATTCCGATGGCGCAGACTCGAAAATCCTCGATAACCTCTCCACACTCCTACAGTTTTTCGATCTATACTTTAGCGGCTATAAAGAAATTTTAGAAAAAGAAGATAATCAGATCGTCTCCCTCCCAGAGGGCGCGCTATCGAAGGACTACGCTAGGGCGATCGTTCGCTGGATAGACGAACTGATCGCGATCGGTTGGCATCTCTCGATCGGGGAAACGATCAAAAAATAATCCTAAATCCGGTTATTAAAGACCGATTATCTATTGCCTTCGTTAACTTTTCCCGCTTAAATTTTATGTTTTCCCATCTCATCATCATTAAACCCCTCGGCATGATGTACGGTAGTTCCGGCGCGTTCCTCTCCCCAGAAAACCTTGTCGGACGTTCTGGCTCTAAATTTCCCCCCGATGCCGCCACCCTATCCGGACTATTTTTCAGCGCCAATAAAACGACCCATCAGTATAGCCATCGGGAATTAAGAGACAACCTCTTCATCGCTGGCCCTTTCTGGGCCGAAACCAATAGTCTTCGTAACGTCTATATCCCGATTCCCCGCACGAAAATAATCGCCACCGACGACTCCGACGAATGGCGAATCCGACCTGCACCCGATCGACAAGTCGTCTGGGAGCGAGATTGCGACAAGGACTCAATAGAACCCGAATTTTCCTGGATTTCTAGTGAAGATTGGACAGAATCGGCGCAATACATCGCCGACAACGGATTTGCGGAACTCTCACCGTGGGAATTTACCCCGATCCTACATCCCAAGCTAGAGATCGATCGACGCTGTACCGTCGAGAAGGACGGTCTGTTTTTAGAATACGCCGTGCAGATGAAGGAGGGAACCTGTTTGATCTATCTGGCCACCCATCCCCTCGATCCGGGATGGTATAAATTCGGCGGAGAAAATCATCTAGTCGAGATCGAGAGCGTTGAGATTAAACCGGATTGGGCCATCTATGAATTGCTGAGACAGCCAATCGAACAGGCCTTTGCGACGATTACTCCGGCCATCTGGGGATCGAAACGATTTTCCTCCCGAATTCCCGAACAACCCGATTTCCCCTCAGTTCAACTGCTGCTCACCGACAAACCCATCCCCTACCGTTACGGTTTAGGTGGACGCTTGGGACGGGGTAGGTATTCCGTTCCTTCGGGAAGCGTGTATGTGCTGGAAGAACCGATCGGGCGATCGTGGTGGGACTGGCCGGAAGACTGGTTTCCTAGAGAGGGGTTTCCCCTCAAACATATCGGCTGTGGACTATCTCTACCGCTAACAATAAAAGGATTGAATTGAATGTATCTAAAAGCCTACGGCATCATTGAAACCCTTGCCCCACTCCATCTGGGAGCCGCCGCCGGGGAAGAAAGCGGCAACCTTAACCTGATCTTTCGCGATCAGTTCACCCAAACAGGCATAATCCCCAGTAGTTCCCTACGCGGTCGTCTCCGCTCCGATATGTTAGCCCGTTTAACAAGCCAATACAAGAAGCGAGGGCAATCCCCAGAACAGGCCAAAACGAGCGCGTTACAAGAAGTGGAACGCTGGTACGGCCGCGGTGCGGAAAAAAACCGACAGGAAAACTACGATTACGAATCGATTATCAAACCAGAACACGCCTCGATCGTCTGGCTGCCAGTTTTCTGCCCCGGACAACCGATCGTTTGGGTTAGTTGTCCGAGTTTACTGCGACGCTACCAACGCATTGCCGACGTCAAGGCAGACATCCCCCCCGAGTACACCGGCTCGCAAACTCTAAAAACCCGTTCCAAAAACAACTCTGACCCCGTACTTTTCTTCAACTTGGGGTTTATCACGGTGAGTTACCCGAATTGGGATCTAACACCCTGGTTTCCCCTCAAAAACCTGCCCGCCGTGGTGGTCGATGACAATGATATGGGTATGATCCACGATATGGCTCTCTATCGTCAGAGTCGCGTGCAGTTAGAAGAAGATCGGAAAGTGGCGGCTAATAAAGCTTTTTTTAATGTCGAGGCAATACCAGAAGGAACAGTCCTCGCTTTTCCCCTTGCCCTTAAACCGATCGATGATAACGTTTGGGACAACTGGAAACCACTGGAACAAGATAAAACGGGGGATATTTATCTAGGGGGACTCGAATCGGTCGGCTTCGGCCACTGCATGATGACCTTGAAAAACTTATCGAAAGTTTAACCGGAAACTGTTAAGTAGGTAGGCGTTAAAAATTATCAGATGCCCCCCTTATCAAGGGGGGCAGGGGGGATCGGCACCCCCCTTATCAAGCTATCCATTAGTCGGATCTTTCTTAACAAAAAGAGAAGAAACTTAAAAAAAGGGGAAACGATTGATAGGTATAGTTTTGAAAGAAGGAATCAAGGTGGAGGTAAGCAAAAAAATGGAGAAATGGGCAGCCCAAGAATT